>JALZVU010000294.1 GCA_023301795.1 Granulosicoccus sp. | reverse complement strand
TATGGAGGTTTGAATCGTCAGGGGTCAGATTGACTAGTAAAATTGCCGTACGCAGTGGTTGGGATAGGCTGCGGTATGCCGTGATATTTGAGGTGCTACTGGTCGCAATGCTAGGAGTTGCGCTATCCTATCTTGCTGAACGGGCCGCATCGAACACGGTCGCACTGGCAGCCTTGCTGAGTGCTAAGGCACTACTGATCAACATGGTTTACAACTACATATATGACCGTGTCGACGTACATCATGGCCGCATTCCTACACAGAGAACATGGCTTGGGCGCGCCGTGCATGCCATCGGATTTGAGCTTATTCTGACCATGACGTCGCTACCCATCATGATGTGGTGGCTGGGCCTGTCTTTCTGGCAGGCACTGCTACTTGATCTAGGAATAATGAGTGCCGTTGTTGCTTATACGTTTGTATTCACGCTTATCTATGACCGATATTTTCCGGTACGACAGCCAGATTCCTCCGTGTAGTTTAATGCTCAAGCGGGCAATTGATAATTGACCTACCATGGCCAAAACTACCCATGGCATATCTGGGCATGCCCTGTCTTCGAGCATCACCAACTCATTGCAGACATTGCTAACGGGCCACCAATTTGTCAACGATAACCCTCAATAAATAAGTCTCCCTTTCAATGGATTGTCCTTTCTTGTCACTACCTGCTATCACTTTCTCATTGTGAGCGATGGCCGCATGGATATTTATCCACAGAGGTGTCATCCCGTTTGACACTTCATGTGCCTCGAAAGATGTATTGCCCAGTTGTGCATCTATTTCGCAAATGTAGCAATGTGAAATCATATGAATAATGTCTGCATCGGATTTATACCACGGGCGATATTCATCATAACGGGCAAAGGCAGCTACATTATGGACACCTCGCGCGCCTGTCTCTTCCTGTAGTTCCCGGATTAAGCCTGCCACCTTGTCCTCACCTTCGTCTATGCCGCCACCGGGTAGGCTGTAGTCGTCATAGCGCTGTGTATACAGCAGTAAGATATCCTCACCCTTAACGATAATGCCTCGTGCCGCATGACGCACTATGAGGATCAGCCCACTGTTGTTTGAAATGTCGCCAGGCGATACATCAGGGTGAAACGTTGTTCTTAAGGGCTGCATATGGGTGGTGTGTTCTATTTCCTGAAGTGACACCTACCAGAAACTGATCGGTGAGTATTCGTAGTGTTACAGCGATTTTAATATGACTTGTGAAGTCGAATGTGCAATGAGCTCGTGGTTCTCTATGCAGTCGTTCAGCTCTGACAACGCTTCGGCTGACGGTACGGCAATGCGAATAACAGCATCCCAGGAACCCGAGAGGGAAAATATATCCTGCACTCCTTTACCTTTTAATGTGACTAACCAGTCGAGAACTGAATCGCAAGGGCGCACTGCGAATTTGACAAAGACAAGTGCCTTCACAGATTCTTGGTTTGGATTGAATAGAACAGCCCTGTAGCCTTGAATTACCCCAGCACGTTCAAGCTTGCCAATTCGATCCTGAACCGCTGTACGCGACAGCCCAATATTGCGACCGATATCAGTCGCAGACTGACGGGCATTGCTCTGCAACAGTTCCAGAATGTTGCGATCCTTTTGATCCAGTTGCATAAGTCCTATTTCCTTCGAAACGCAAGGGACAACCGTCGTATTGCAAGTTGTTTAGTTGCGATTACGCGGTATATTTCACCTTGCAACGCACAGGAGAAGAAATTGAGAATAATCACGGCAAATGAATTTACGGGTGCAAAGGCTTGGGACGCATTGGACATCGAAACAATTGATAATGCAACAGTACGCCTTCACTGGACTGATCAACCCTACCAATGGCATGTTAACGATGGCCCAGAAGTCTTCGTGGTTCTAGAGGGTCAAGTTGATATGCATACGCGTAAGGATTCCATTGAACACGTGAATCGTCTTCAGGTGGGTGACATATTCCATGCTGAAGCAGGCGATGAACATGTAGCACATCCAGTGGGAGTTGCTCGCATTCTAGTGGTAGAGCGGGCGGGCAGTGTTTAGTCAATTTTTAATGATTGTGGAGCGTCACTTTGGTTCGTAAGCTACATCGGTGCTTTGCAATCGCGACAGGAGTTCCACAGGCTTCGTATCGACTACCAACATATCGAAGTGCTTTTTCTTGATAAAGCCCGCGTCCACCACACCAGACAGGAACAGCAGCAGCGGGTCGTAGAATCCCTGAACATTCAAGAGCCCGACTGACTTGGAGTGAAACCCCAATTGTGTCCATGTCCATACCTCGAACATTTCTTCGAGTGTTCCTATTCCACCAGGCAGTGCAACAAAAGCGTCCGATAGCTCGGCCATCATCATTTTGCGTTCGTGCATCGATCCGACGATGTGTAGTTCGGACAGGTCCGGGTGGGCGAGCTCAAGATCCGCCAATGCCTTTGGAAGAACGCCGGTCACCTTCGCGCCATTACTAAGTGCCGCGTCAGCGACTATACCCATCAAGCCGACCGAGGCACCGCCATACACGAGTTCATGGCCGCCTTGGCCAATAGCGGCTCCTAATTGCTCGGCACCGCGCTGATAGGCGGGCTCGTTCCCCATACTTGAACCGGTAAAGACGCAAATTCGCATTGCTGATACCTATTATCTATTGTTTGTTAGCGTGCCTGTCAGGCAAGTATACTGATCTATCTGTGGCCACACCGAGTTGTTTTGACTGATTATTTCATGCAGCTGCGCGGTGTTATAGCTACCCATCAGGGGCCTGAGGGGTGCGTGCTATTGGACATGGTTTCTATTCCAGCGGACCTCCTAGCGGTGTGAAACGGTAAATCCTCGGCACCTTTCCAATAGCCGAGTTTGGGTGTTCTTCACCGGAGAAATTGAAGCGCTAAAAGATATAGCAATACGCGCGTCTTTTTTTGTATTTCACTATTTCTCACGTTTCACTTCATACCAGTTCTTATCAAGGTAATCTTGATC
>JALZVU010000293.1 GCA_023301795.1 Granulosicoccus sp. | reverse complement strand
CAAAACACTAAACAGGAACGCATACCCATGACACTTCCAGCCATTGACTACATCTCCATTGAAACCGTATTGGTGCCAGTCAATCCCCCGCATCGTACTGCCAGTGGTGTAGTGGAAAAGTCACCGCTTGTGCTCATTGATATCGGATGTGAGGGTGGGTTGGTTGGGCACTCCGTTGTATTTACCTATACCCCTATCGCGCTCAAACCAGTGGCTAAACTGATTGCAGGTTTTGAGGATCTGCTGACAGGTAATGAACTCAACCCTGCTGCACTTAATCAGATGCTGCTGAAGCGCATGCGCCTGATAGGCTCTCAGGGTCTGGTGGGGATGGCCATCGCAGGCATAGACATGGCGCTGTGGGATGCGTTGGCGCGGCATCAGAACTTGCCGTTATGTCAATTGTTGGGCAGCGAGCCGCAAGCTATCAAAGCCTACGGTGGAACCGGCTATGACGGGGAACTCGACACGGCACGTCAAGCTGAAGCATGGGTAAAAAAGGGCTTTACGGGTGTGAAGGCAAAGATCGGTTATCCAACTGTCGCCGAAGACTTGCGGGTAATCCGCGCCATGCGAGCAGCTGTCGGCCCCGATGTCGATCTGATGGTGGACTACAACCAGTCGCTATTGCCAACTGAAGCCATCTCCCGTCTGTCGCAACTGGATGATGAAGATTTGTTGTGGATTGAAGAGCCGATACGTGCGCACGATTATATAAACACGGCTCGCATCAAGAACACCATTCGCACGCCGATACAAAGCGGTGAAAACTGGTGGGGCCCGGAGGACATGCAGTTGGCTTTGCAAGCAGATGCATCGGACTATGTCATGCCTGATGTCATGAAAATTGGCGGTGTAACCGGATGGCAAAAGGCTGTACATCTGGCCGAAGGTGCAGGCAAACAAGTATCCAGCCATCTATGGCCAGAAGTCAGCGCACACTTGCTGTCAATCGGCTCCACATCTCATCGGCTGGAATACGTGGATTGGTGGAATCCCATTCTGGCAGAACCGTTAGTGATCGAAAATGGACGGTGTGCGATCGACCTTAATACAGTTGGTAGTGGTGTCGCCTGGAATGAGACGGCGGTGCAACGCTATCGTGTTTAGTGGTTCTCAAGCGTGGGCCTCATTGGTCTTTACTTGCATCTAGTGCCAGCCAACGCTGCGGCGACTGCCACGTCCACATGAACGGGTTGGATATCACGCCCGACGTAAGCTGAATAATCCAAAGTGCAATACTTGCCATACCGAAAAAATGCCCTATGACCTTTAGTAGCTCGATGCGCTCCTGCTTCATGGGCTTGGAATAGGGGATCCAATGATGCGGCAATCTTGGGTAACCTAGCCAGAGCAATGCACAGAACAGCCAAAAATGCTGGTCGAATAAGCTGAATTGTTCTGGCTCCACTGCTTTTCTCCTTGTCTAAAAGTGTTAAATCAGGAATTGTCCTGCTCACCCACAGAGGTTCGTGATCTAAGCGAACCTCAGATCCAGATAATCAAAGGCAGTGAGTGCAAGTGCGGTATACACAACATTTGCGGAATATTAATAGTTGAGTACCATATTACTCAGAACGTGTGAATCGACAAGCATATGAGTATTCTATTACTCATAGTAGCCTTGATTGTGTTATATTGAGTAATATATTACTCAATATAATCTATTGATGAAAAAGCTTACGATCCAAATTTTGGTGGAAAGCGCATGGGTTGACGTGGCCACGCTAACGCTGATGCAACCTGAGCTAGGCGTCGCTAGTCCCAGCAGGTTGGGCTATGAGCTCGACTATGCAATAAATTGGATGGATCGAAATGATGAACACGCCTGTAGCTTAACGCTTCCAATCTATTTAATGATTGAACACAGATCACCTCATTGGTTTCGATTTCTGGATGACATTGTCCCATCAGGGGCGGCACGGCGCTATTGGATCAATCAATTGGGATTGCAAGACGCATCCAGAGGCATTCAGGATACAGAATTACTATCAAAAGGCACCATCGCGCCCGTGGGCAATCTTCGTGTCAAGGAGTCGCTTCCATCCAGAGTTGAGGGTTCGACATTGGAATCAAGACGCTTTACGATCAAGGATGTTACTGATAGAGATACAGATTTTTTAGAATACGCTCAGCAAATGGGGGCAATAAGTGGTGGTGCAACAGGTGCTGGCGGCGAAGCACCTAAGCTATTGCTTCGATGTTCGTCTGGTGGCGAAGTATGGATTGATACCTACCAGGATTCGTTTCAAAATGTTGATAAACACTATCTGGTAAAGTTTCCACGCAATCAACGAAGCAATGATGATTGTGACATTTTGCGGGCAGAATTCTATTTCTACAAAGAACTCACTGCAATGGGCATGGCAACCATTGATGTAACTGATATGAGGCTCCATGAAGGCGCTCAATACCCGTCTCTATGGCTACCCCGTTTCGATGTTTATTGGCAAGACAGCGGTTGGCAAAAACATGGTATGGAATCAGTGTTCTCTGTTTTAAACAAGCCAGCGGACAGCTATCTAAACCACTTTGATGTACTCACAGAGTTATGCGCTTTACTGTCTAGGAGAGATTCTGGATTTGATACGGAATCATTTATCTGTGAGTGGTTGAAAAGAGATCTCCTTAATTTAGCATTTGGAAACTCGGATAATCATGGCCGAAATACCGCACTCCTGAAAAACGCTAACGGCATATCGCTATCACCTATCTATGATTTTGCGCCAATGAAGGCTGATCCGGAAGGGATCATCCGTACAACGACTTGGGGTACACCCTTTGAGGAGGGAGGTGAACTGCGCTGGATGCAGATTGCCAAAAAACTGGAAAATCTGTGTCCGATCGAAAAATCTATGGAAGCTCTCCAAAGCACTGCATCAAAGCTGGTGGGGTTACGCGATCGACTAGCAGAGCACGGTGTTCCAAGCCGAATATTATCATTTCCAACAATAGGGTTTGAATACTTGGAACAGAAACTAACGCGTTGGGGGCTTTTGTGACATTAACTGCAGAGCAGAGACAAGCACTTTTAGTAAGGCTTCTCGCAGAATATATGTTGAACCAGCATACGCAGGGACAGTTGTTGCAATATCTACGCAAGAAGGTGTTGAATGTCAATCAAACGAAATATGCATCCATGACTGGAGTTAGTCGCAAAACGCTGTCAGATATCGAGCTTGATAAAGGCAAACCAGTCCAATCCATTGTTGATAAGGTATTTAAGCCATTTGGTCTTAAAGCTGGCGTGGTTCCTATACACACGCATGTTGTTCGAGAATTATTTACACAGAATGACCCCGAGGATTAGCCTGATGTCGCTACGTCTTTCTTATCCAGTCGCCGACGATGCATGGCACTAAAGGCGCGCCGCTGCGTTCTTGATATTGCGATTGTCGCTTGAAACTACGCACGCGGTGCTTACCGAGTTGTTACACGTGGTTGGTGACAGTCCATGTGAAACCTCTACTGTCTGGAAGCTAATCCGGCGCAGTGATACGGCTACCCATTTAATGACGACTTGCCGCTATTAGAGATACTGATGCGCCGCTATAGCGATCAACCCATGGACTATGCCGACGCTACATTGGCGCTACTTGCAGAGCGACATTCCTTACCAACCGTATTTACCGTAGATGACAACAATTTTAAATTTTCCGGATTCATGGGAACAACGACTTACTGTATTGTCTGGACGACTTAAACAGGAAATCTGAACTTTTCGTTCTGTATTGATTGCTCACCACTTAACCAGCTGCGGCATAGTCCAACGGCATTTATTCAACATGCCGTGCACGTCGTATAAATGTTCAGATGTAAGGGTTTCCCCTAATTGACCGACTATTTTTTTTAGGTTACGTTGCTCTGAGCTTCACAGGACACAGAGCATGGCGACTTTTTCAGGTACACCTTCGATATCGCAGGCTGACTACAACATGCGTTCAGCAAACGGTGCCGACTCAGACGACACGCTGGACGCCCCGTTAACGACGCTGGAGCGATTGACGGCTGGAAACAGCACGGCTGACGATCGTGTCCGCGAAACTGTCAAGACTGTTGGCGGCTGGGCCGGTGCTGCTGGTGGTGTTGCCATATACAACGCTGCAACAGGGGCGACTAATGTCGCAGGACCGTGGGCATGGGCTGCAAATGCCGTTGGAAATGTTGTCTCAGGTGGTGTTGGATATTGGGCTGGCTCCGAGATTGTAGAGACCGTCTACGATCTGGCAGTCGACGGCGAACCTACACACATTCCCGCAGCGCCATGAGCGAGTTTCATCCTTATGACTGGGCCGTTACCGGTCCACCTCTCGGTGTCTGGCGAACGGCTCTTGGCAGTGCCTCTGTGTTAATGGCAGACACGCTGACAATTACAGCCGATGGAACAGGCAGTCTTGAGTTGCAGAGTGCTCTTCGCGGCAACGAATCTACAGGACTCGTCTGGAGACATTTGTCACCGGGTGTCATGCAGATTGTGCCCTTGTACGATGGACTACAGGCAGCTGCCATTACCGAGGACTTGTGGGAGCCCGTTAACTATGTTGCCGCCTGGCAGCAAACCGATAGTGCTGAGCTTGAACCTGTTCTTAAGAATCAGCACCGCGATGACTTCTGGACATTGACTGGTGCTATGCAGCTGGTTGCCCGTGCGTGATTGAGGTGACAAACATTAACCATTGAACTATATAAATGACAATACGAATACTGAACTTGTTCCACGCTTTGAAACAGGAACAGGTTGTTAGATCGCTGTGTACTGCGGCATTTCAGTAGTCGAAACCCGCTGAATCAACGATGCCAAAGTCTACAAGACAATAAAAAGTTGGAGTCGTCGAGCTGACTGACTAGAATGCTATCGCGCTTCACATTCAACGTACGTGGCTTGGTCCCTAATCAACGGATGCACCTCATCCCCGTATTGTTCAAAAAACGCTCTTGCCTGGCTGATCTCAGAATTAGCTCTCTCAAGTGCCGACGCACTATCGACTTCTGACAAGCCTGATTTAGTGCGGATAGCTTCCTCGATCAACGGTAGAGCTGCAGCAAGGTATTCGTCAACTGATGCTTTGAATTGAACAGCCGTGCCTTGATAAGCAGCAAGATACTCGTTAATTGAACGGTCCGTAGTCAAAAATTCTGTGAAACCTATATCCCTATCGGTATAAATATAGGGATGCTGGAGCTGACCTTCTAACCCTGTCATTTGTGTGCCATCAAACTGTTCGAACTTGATGAGCAGCATGTTTTCACCGGGGAAGGTGGTGCTGGTGGATTTCCGATATAAAATTGACCAGCCTGAATTTCCTGCTTCGGGTATCCGTTTATTGGTGTACCCGATAGCGTCTGCCGAATTGCCAGCCGACATGTGCATGGTGGATACTGTAATAGCACGACCGCCTGGTGACTGGAGGGAGGCTGCAGTGGCGCTTGCGCAGCTAGCCCGATCTGCCTCAACTTGTGCTCCACTACCAGGAATTGCACACCAGGTTTGAAAGGAGCCTCGCCCACGTGTTGGGTCGTCTTCGAGTCTGACAGGGTAGGCTTGCATTCCATCATCTATGGCCGCCTCGGTGGTGGCCGATAACAAACACTGATACGACGCTTGGTCAGAGGCTGAGCTAAAAGTGAGAGAACTGAGTATGGCCTCAGGATCTATGATGTCAGCAGAATTTTCAGTGGTATTTTGCATAGAGGATGGCTCAGAAGAATTACTGCACGCTACCAGTGACAACAATAACGCGAGGACGAAAGCAGGGTTGCCAGTTGATTTCTGGATATTCTTTATAGATTGAATTCTGATCATGATTTTTTTTGGCACCCCGCTTCCTGTTACAACATTGACCGTACACTATTTCGTAGTTTGAGATCACGCCGCCAGCGCTATTGGATCGTCCATGATTGCCACTTCGCGGAAGTTGCTGTTAAATTCTTCCAGACTGAGGACTGTAAAACCGTCGTTGCTACCATCGCCAGTGTCCGCGTCAGAACCCCATGGGTTGTATACAACGACTTCCCATTCACCGGATGAATTTTGCCGAACTTCTGTTACCACGTACGCATGGTTGCTGATAATGCCTGTTCCAAGGTCAGCTTTTTTGGCTTGATCTTTAGTCAGGGAACTAGCCGTCACACTTTGATCGTTAGCTAAAGCTTCCTGCATTTGCTCTGGCGACATTGATGAAGGTACGCCTGTGGTGAAAGATGACTGGCCTGTAATTTCCATTAGTGCTTGTTGGGCCCATCCACCAACGGTTTCATCAAATCCGCCTTTTGCTTGAGCGTAGGCTTTTTCAATTATTGCTACCCATAGCTCTGGATCGCTGCCGCCGTTTGATATTGACTGATGTTCGTTAGTGCGCTCCGCTGAATTAACTATAGCTTTAGCATTATCCAAAAAAAACAGTTGTCTATTGGGGCAAGCCCTTACAAGGGATTGCCCTCAGCTCCTGTTTTTTCCAGAAATTGCACAAATTACTAATCAGCGAACAATCCTACCGGCAGCCAACTGAGCTCAAATTATTTAACGAGTATTAGGGCTTGCCCCAATAGCGAGGCAACTATGCTCTGTGATACGTTCATCAGTCCTCATGTATGAAACAGATTTTGGTTATGACCAAAGCATCGTCAGCTGGAAGATCAACTTGGCCTTCGTGCATCGACGACTCAAACGCCAATGTTGGTCGACGGAGTGACTCTTGAATACTTATGTGAACCCGCTCAGCCGGGCATCTGCACAGTTACCCAAACAAAAAAACGCCACTGAAGCGTTACCGTCAACCGATCCGCGAACGGAATCGCAGACCCGTGAACTCGTTAATACGCTGCAGAGCTTGGATAAGTCAGAGCTCGAGCAGTTTTTCAGTGAGCAATCTGATGAAGAGCTGAACGAGCTCGCGTCTGATATTGATCCCTTGCGCACAGTCAATGGTGGATTGAGCGCTGACGAGCGTCGGGATTTTTTTAATCATCTTGCTATCAAACTTTCTACTGAAGAACTGAAACGCTGGCGTGAATTGCTAAGCGAGGGATTGGCAACAGAATTCGATACCAGTGTGCAGGCGTTCGCACCGACATCAATCGCTCCAGAGGTTGTTGCCAAGACAATTCAGCAATCTATCCTTGATGACTGGTATAACTCTACGAATAGTCTTGCGTTTGAATCTGGGCGCCCCCTTGCCCTGCAGCAAACTAACCAACCAGTAACACAGGAGCCGTGGCAAAACTATCCCGAATGGTCAGCCACAAACCGTGACTTTGCCGACAACGCAATGGATGCTCTCTCCCTGACCGACCCCTCTGGTTCAACATCGGCGCACAGCGTATTGGTTGCACAATACGTTGAAGCGCAACGTGCCTACGAGCAATGGCAACAGGGGAATCTGGATAAAGAAGGCTTACTGCAAGTGCTGCGCGAAACCAATGCCGCATTCGCGGCATCGTCCATCGGAGAATTGCAGAGCAATAATTTCAGTTATCGCTTTGACAAAGGCTCGCTTCCATCAGAGCTCAGGGATAATTACGAGGATAAGACCAATACTCATGGGTATGAGTACGGCCACCCCTCCTGGTTTGTCTCATATAGTTTCGTCAAACTGCCGGAATCTTTTATGTCGCGAGAGGTTGAACGCTTTCTGGGTGCTCTGGACAATCGCGCAGAGCCCATGCGCATTATTCGTGCAGACGCAGAACGCTACTTTGATGAGAGCACGGTAGTACCTGATGTTGACATAGACAGTCTGAGTAGACTCAGAAACCTTCCAGCCTTGAGCGCCGGGCAACAAATCGCTCTGGCAGAGCAACTGGTCAGGATCGACGGGATGCTGTCAGAAGCGGGCATACCGTCGCGAATAACTATGCATAAATCCACAGTCATAAGCTTTGACGCCTCGCTGATACCTAGCACTGAAACAGCTTCTTCCAGCCAGAGAAGAGCCTACCGTCTCGAAGACGCCCCTTTACAAGAAGTAGCCGATCACCTATTGGCTGATGCGCTGGCACTTCGCCAGACGGTCGAAGGACGGCAGCAGATCCAGGATATCCATCACGCGCTCGGTAGCTTGGCGCCCGAAAACGCCGGCACGATAAACGATGAGATTGCCCGTACTTACCTGCTGCTGCAATCAGAAATCCAGCTTAGTTCTGCAGATTCTGATCGCGCTGACTCTATCCCGTTATTACTTCAACGATTGCACGATCAACTGGAAGCTGCTGGTCTGAGCCAGCTCGCTCCTCGCCTTGAACGTAACGACAGGCCCATCACTGCAGAGTCATTTTCGTTTGCTGAGCGCGTCGTATTTGCTCGTAGTGCATTAGCTGCGCCTACGGCCGGTGCATTTACACTGTCGCTAGATAACTTCGATCAATATGCAGATCTCGAAACTGCCCCTGATAAAGGGATCGCAGCACTGTTTCTTCTGCTTGATCCTACCGGGAAACCAACACCTGTCAAATCAACCATGCAGTCTCTGGTGGGTGAGTTCGTGTCTGATCTAACCTCTGCAACCGGTGACGGAGACTTTAGAAGAGCAGCAGACAAGGGATGGCAAACCGCCAGCTATATTCTGTCTGGTTCAAAAACAGCTATCAGTGAAGATGACTTAAAGTCTCTCTTCCAATGGATTCACGGTGATTCCTTAAAAGACCTGGGTCTGCGGACTAGTGAAAAGTACACAGACCGTCATCAAAATACTCGTTATCGCGGGCTGGGGCAATATGGAAGCTTCGGAAAAGAAAAGTATGAATTTGCCACGGCTTGGCTGAATTCCAGCCGCGAGGAAAGGCTTGCCTATTTCGGATTGTCTGATACCAGCCTTGCGCGCTGGGCAAACGCAGCCCCCATTATCGGGCAGTCAATCGGCGCAGATGCACAGGCACGACGGATTGAGAAAGCAGAGTTCGGTTTTGATGATCTCGTGCTGCTGAGCATATCGCTAGTGGCAGGCTTCGTCATTCCCGGTGCTATAGCGACATTTGCGCCAGCATTCTTCGGCACTGCAGTCGGACTTGGCATTCAGGCGGGAATCGGTACATTCAGTTCAACGCTGATCATTACAAAAGGGGACGTAGACGCGGCTCTTGAAGCCGGTGGTATGGCCCTGATCACTGGTGGTCTGGGCGAGTATGTCAATAAACTGGATGGCTTTACTGGTGTTATCGCTCGCTCCATTGTCGAAGGTGCTATCAGTGAACTCAGTGGGCAGGAATTCGTCGATGGCGTAATGAGTTCCCTGGGCACGGAGGTTGGCGCTGCTGTCAAGCTGCGCATTGGTGAGAACATGCCAGCGTTCGTTAACGACTTTGCCGGCAAGACCATCGAGCTGTCGATTCGCCATCAAGGCGATGTTGATTTGATTACCGCCGGTCTTGAGGAATTTGTCAAAACGTATGCCGTCGATAATGTTGATACGTTCCTGACTGACGTCGTTGGCATCGAAAACGACATGCTTCGTGAGCCACTGGCTACGGCATTCACTGAGTTTGTTAACAGCGACGGTGATTTTGATATCGCACTGAGTTCACTGGAAGACTCCATCGTCAATCACGTTGCAGGTACGCTTGGACATCAGGCCCTCGAACGTATGGGCGGCGCTGATGCTCTACATTCGCAAGTGTTCTATGGCCTTGCTGCGCTTATGATAGAGACCGGTGGCGATCTGTCCAAGCTGGCTGGTCATGCAGATAACTTTGCGCTGGCACTGATCGGTGATTGGGCAGGTACGCAGCTCACTCAGGGCCTCGATGCTGTACTTGGCACAGAAGACAACCCGTTCGTTGCTGCGCTGGGAGAAATAGCCACAACAGCTATATCCGCTGGCTGGGAAGGTCGCGAGTTATCGATCAGCGCCTTTGGTCCTCTGGCAGACGCCTTGGGTGAAGTACTGCCAGTGGGCGCTGAAGGCGCGGCTGGATTTCTTGCCAGAAGCCTTGATGAGCTGACCCAGAGCTACATCGCGAACGACGGCGATATGCGGGCAGTGGGTCAGGATATGTCGAGTTTTGTTGTGAACGAGATGATCCAGGCCGAACAGGCGCGAACTACATTGAAGTTGAACGATGCCGGGCCGCGTGTTAGTGACGTGCAACTACAGCTGCAAGCGGAAGGCTTTTTTCACGCCAGTGTCGATGGTTTCTATGATAAGGACACCGTCGCTGCGGTTAACCGATTTCAGGATGATGCACTGATAAAACTGGATACCGAACGGGTGAATGCCGAACGATCTGGCAACACGGTGCGTGCACAGCAACTGCTCGACACCTGGGCGCGATTGAGTACTGAACGCTCTAATCAGGTGTTTGATGAGGCCTCCGAGCTGTTGCTCTCAACGCCTGTGTCCGAGCTGTTTCAGACCACTGTTGAACCACAAATCGATGAGACCACCGGAGAGCTGACGTTAGGGGCGACACTGGGTCTGGGAGCAACCGGCGCTGATGTGACCCGGTTGCAGCAATTACTGCAACAAGCCGGTTTTTCCAGCGGTGCTATAGATGGCGACTTCGGCCCGAATACCGCCGAC
>JALZVU010000292.1 GCA_023301795.1 Granulosicoccus sp. | reverse complement strand
GTCTCACCTGGAGGGTAGGGGTTTACTTCGAGGCAGCGACTCGTTGCCGAAGGAGCACGCGCGCCGCCACCAGCGGTTTGCTAGCCAGCTTAAGAGCCACGGATGGTCGATCGATACTGCATAAGGAAGAGGTGGGTAGGGGCGCCCGGCTAGGGGCGCCCGGCTAAGGCAATGGCTGAGCGGTGGTGATTGGTCAGGTGCCAGATGAGTGATAGAGCTTCGTTGCGCCGGTCCCAGCCAGCGTGACAAACAGAAGGTGGACAGGTAATTGGTAGCCGTTTCACTGATGGAATACTCTGGTTGTAGGTATTTTTGTGTGGCGGCTTGATGGTAGCAGGCGGTTTATAATTCCTATAGTGCGCCAGGATAAGCTGGCAAAGAACAGCGGGTGCAAGTCCCGTACGGGGAAAGGTTTAGCCAACCACCCCGGCCCCGAGTCATGCGCGGTTGCCCGTGAGGGTAGACGTGAAGCGTTGACAGGGGAGACCATGGGCTGGGTATTGAGCTGCGAAACATCTGTGTGAGGGGTGCGGGGTAACCGGCATTCCTATCGCGACCCTGGACAGAATGTTGCTATCTACAACGGTACTGTCAATGCGAACGGAATCCACTTGAAGATCTCCTTACTCCACGCAATGCAATAGTAACTGTTGGTTGATTTAATGAAGTCTTGACGCGCTTATACTTCTGACCGTTGATTGAAGTGATGACTTGCACGGTGAGCGACCTTCGCGCAATCGGGCAAACGTTCGGGAATCGGATAAATTGAATGCCAGCTTCTCGTAGCAAACGCCCAGCATCTGTTTGAGTAAAAGACAGCGCAGAATGCTCTCCAAGCTCAGTCCGCGGGCGCCGGTGTTCTTGACATTAATATTCTGGAAATCTTGCTCGATAACGTGCAGGAAAACCGGGTGCTGATCAAGTAGCTCAGACAATCTTCGCAGCTCCTGCGCCTTCTCGTGTTTCGAGTAAAAATCGAATATACCGGATTGAGCATTGTGGGTCTCTCGCATGCGGGAATTCTCTTGTTGTGTGTTTTTTGTTTCGCAACTCATACCTACCAAAACCAAGAGGATTTTTACGTCTGTCGTACAGTATTTTTTTCAGCTCAATCGGTTAAGATTTTCCGGATGGGCACTAATTAATCTGCTGTAAAAACGCTGTTTGCATTTTACAGAGAATTACAACGCAGAAAGCTGCACTTTATAACTTTGATCTCTGTGTATACCTCGTACATTTTGTTTAAACCAATTGCTAAAGTAGTGTCGGGCGAATCCTGTAAGTATTGGATTAGAACAGGAGCCCGCCCGCTATCGCAAACAAGTAAAAGGATAATTTGCCTCATGCTTAGACATATATTGGCGGTTGGCTTCACCGCACTTTTTCTAACAAGCCAAGTTTTCGCACAAACAAGCGATTACACAGCGACTGCTTCTAGAAATTCTCAAGACGCCAGGCTTGCAATTGACGGTGATCCAAACACCCGCTGGACGACATCGGAAACTCAACGAAACGGGCAGGTATTCACGCTGGACCTGGGCGACACCAAGGACGTTAATCAAGTCTCCTTGAACAGTGCTCGCAGCCCGAATGACGGCCCAGCTGAATATAGCGTCGCCGTTTCCACTAATGGCAGCAACTTCAACGACGTTGCTACAGGCAGCAATGGCGATGCGCTGACTGTCATTAATTTTCCGACTCAATCAGTGCGCTATGTCCGTATTACTCAAAATGGATCAAAGGATCGATTCTGGTGGTCAATTCACGAAATCAGTGTTAGCGACAATGGCGATAGCGGCGATACCGGTGGCAATGAGGGCACAGCCGAAGGTGAGCCTCTGGATCGATCAAACTGGGTAATGTACGCATCGCGTAATTCTGTTAGCACTTTCAACGCTATTGACGGCAATCCCAGCACACGGTGGACTACACAGCAAGACAAACGGCCAGGCCAGTTTTTCGAGATCGATCTGCAGTCAACAGAAACTTTCAGTGCAATCGCCCTTGATTCAACCGCCAGTCCTAATGACTACCCAAGCGACTATGATGTGCTTGTGTCGAATGATGGTAACAACTGGGACACTGTTGCCAGTGGGAACAGCAACAGTGCGGTTACCACTATTTCGTTCAGCGAGCAGAACGCTCGCTACATTCGCATAGAGCAAAACGGCTCAAGTGACAGGTTCTGGTGGTCTATTCACGATCTTAACGTGTTCGCTCCAGACTCCCCGACTGGCGCTCCAGTTCCAGTCCCCCCGCCAGTCGATCCAGTCCCGCCGACTGGCGATAACGTCGTTGACGTCTACATGGTCACCGGCCAATCGAATGTTAAAGATGATTGGTCAGACGCAATCGAAGCCCGATTGAATGATCTCAATAGAGATCGAGAGTCTGTAGTTGTAATGAACCGCCACCCGGGCAACCCTATTTCACGATGGTGGAACAACGGCGCACAAGGCAATTTCCGCAGCGATCTGGATATGCTCGAAGACGCATTCGATGATCTCGAAGATGACGGAAAGGAGCCGCGGCTCAATGGATTCTTCTGGCTCCAAGGTGAAAGCGACGCTGGCAGGCAAGAACAAATGGATACCTATGCAGTGGTGTTTAAATCATACACCGCAGAATTCTTCAATGAGATGAACACTGATAACAATATGGTACCCATCGCTATAGCAGTGATTGACAACGTGCCTCAGGACGCAGGGACCGAGACCCTGCGAGGCATCCAATTTGACCTGGGCAATGAATTAAACGGATTTGCGTTTGACACTCGTGGTTACAATCGTTTCGATCAAGTTCATATGACAGGTAGCGCACTGAGAGACCTAGGCGAAGATATGGCGGACAAATTCTATAACGATCATATCCGTTAGGCACAAAAGCCTCGGAGCGGTTTGCAATCCGTTCCGAGGCGTAAGGCAATGCCTCTAGTGAAGAACTTAGCGCACCGCCTGAATCACATTGCAGTGGAACTATCGATTTAAAAACGAATTTTTGGAAACTAATTGGTTCCCATCTATAAAGCATGCTTTTTTCAATCACTGGCTCTTTTCGGCGGCGTTGCCGCTGCGGTAAAGTGGAAGTGATGATGAAGTGGCGACCGACGGGCATGAAATTGTACAACGTTCGGTCATTTGCTCGTTTTTCTGGCCTAGGCCTAGGCTTGTATTGCACCGGTATTTTGGATGCGATTGAGACGTTTCCCGACGAACCAGGAGTCGCTAGACATCATGTAGTGACCTGCCCATCTCGAGCACGTGGATTATCAAAGAGATGAGTACCCCCATGACAGAGCCATAATTGAGAGGGCAGTTCATGAAAGAGTTTAACCCATAGATAGATGGTGTAAAACCCACCGCAGCATTACACGCGATGGCTTAGCATAAAACGCAGCGTCAGTACCCGGCCTACATCGGCTTAGACGTGCACAAGAACACCGTTGCGTGGGCGGAAGAGCCTGAGTATCGGGGTGAGATTGCTAATCGGGGTAGCGGTATCGCAAAGCTGGTCGAACGCCTCATTGGTGAGTTTGATGGAGAGGTACTACTGTGGTGCTATAAGGCAGGGCCTTGCGGTTATGACTTGCATAGGAAGCTGCTGGAGTTAGGTTAGGATTGTCAGGTGGTCGCTCCTTCTAAAATCCCCAAGCAGCCCGGCGAGAAGATCAAAACGGAACGACGTGATGCCATCAAGTTGGCGCGCTTATTACGCAGCGGTGATCTGTCCGGTGTCTGGGTGCCAGATGTTGAACAGAAAGCGATGCGAGACTTGACGCGTGCACGCGGTGACATGAAGCAGCAACAGCTCAAAGCTCGTCAGCAGCTGGGTGCTTTTTTGCTGCGACACAGCCGTC
>JALZVU010000291.1 GCA_023301795.1 Granulosicoccus sp. | reverse complement strand
GGCATCATCGGGCGTAGTCCTGCCCAAGCCACCACGTGCTCAGTGTCGATACCAGGGAAAAATGTTCGGCACCATGAAACCAGTGGATCTATACGATCACTGCGAATATCAAGGTTGAAGCCATTGAATTCAGCAGTACCCGCAATTCGCAGTCTGTCAGCGCCGAGTCGGCTACTGACGACTTTGGCATCGTCATCCAGAATACTCACCCACGGTGCCACCGACTGACTTTCCTCGTCTTTCAATGGCAGCGTCACCGAATAGCCTTTGATCGGATAGATGTTGACGCGATCGCCTAATTGCGAGGCAAATTCGCGGCTTTGAGTGCCCGCACAAACTACGACCGCTGAATGGCTGCGGCGCTCCATGAGTTCCCGTCCTTCAACTACCGGTACCAGTGGAGCGGTGCGACCAGCGCTAGGCCTGAAATGCACGTTAACGCCTTCTTTGTCGTGTTCCAGCTGTTCCACCTGCGCATCGTAGACAAATTCAGCCCCGAGCCGCACGCAGGCTTCGGCAAGTCCCCGTGTGAACTTATGAATGTCACCGGTGGAATCGCTGGGCGTCAGATAGCCACCCACAAAATTGCCCGTCAGGGCAGGCTCAATCTCTTTCATCTCTTCCGGGGTGAGTGCGTTGCGCTCCAGTCCACCGCGAGTGAGTAGCTTGTTAACGTGGGTTGCGTGATCAAAGTCTTTCTGGTTTTTGTAAATATGCATGATGCCGCGTGTTTCCAGATCGAAATCGATATTTTCTTTTTCGGCCCAGGCAAACAGGTGTTCGCGTGCAGCGACTGCCATGGTGACAGTCTCTATGGTGTTTTTCTCGTACGTTGGAATGTTGCTGACAAATTCTGCCATCCAGCTAAGTTTGTGCCAGCTGGGCTTTGGATTCACCAGCAGAGGGGCATCTTTCTTAAACATCCACTTGATGCCTTTGAGTACCGTAGACATCTGATTCCAGACCTCAGCGTTTGAGGCTGATATCTGGCCACCGTTGGCAAAGGATGTCTGCATGGCAGCGTACCTGTCACGGTCATAGACGGTAACCGTATAGCCTCGGTTGAGTAGCGAATACGCAGTGGTAATGCCGGTGATACCGGCTCCGACGACAGCAATGGAATTCAATGTGGGCATCCCTAAAAGCTAAGGTGGACAGACTCAATTTGAATCGGTGGAGTCTCTACGCCGGTGCTCATGGCACATGCATAGTGTAATCTTGCTTTTATCGCGGGTACAGCTTAAATCGTTATAGATATTATCTTGTTAGTGCGGCGGGCGTGGGCGGTAGCTTGTTTTTGTCGTTGCCCGGTTTGCAATAGGCCTATGAAAAAAATCAGACGCCAAGGCAGATGCCAAGGCGTCATTAAGGCACTTTGACGCTATCAGAGAACAGACTCACTGGTCTCTTGACGCTTCGCAGCAGTTTTTTCTTGGGTTTTTTCGACAAAATCAGCCAACTCTCTTCCGGCATCTTCGTCGATATGCAGCTCATCGGTCGTATCTAGCTGTCCAGCTTCAGGGTCATCGAAAACGGTTCTGTTGAGCTTGCCTTCACTTTTGGCAACGATACACGACACCGTGGCATCACCCGTTACGTTGACTGCCGTACGTATCATATCCATCAATCGATCTACGCCAAGCACAAGGCCGATGCCTTCTACGGGCAGCCCCACCTGGGCGAATACCATTGATAGCATGATCAGGCCAACACCGGGCACGCCTGCAGTACCTACGGAAGCTAGGACAGACATCAGAATGACCGTCAGATACCCCACGACACCCAGTTCGACGCCGTAAATGTTCGCAATGAATACCGTTGCTACACCTTGCATTATGGCCGTACCATCCATGTTGATGGTAGCTCCGAAAGGTACGGTAAAAGAGGCCACTGAGTTGTTAACGCCCAACCTTTCAGTAACGGTACGCATGCTAACCGGGATAGTGGCGTTAGAGCTTGCAGTACTGAATGCAAACACTTGAACATTGCGCATTTTTTTCAGGAAAATTCCTGGATTGAGTCCTGAGAAAACCTTGAGCACGATCATCATCGTGACGAACATATGAAACATTAGAGCACCGACGAGCACGATGACGTATCCCGCAAGCGATGTCAGCAGTTCGATGCCCAGCTCTGATACCGCTTTTGCAATAAGGGCAAATACCGCGTAGGGCGCAACTGACATGACGATGTTAACCATTTTCATCATGACTTCATTGGCAACCTCGGCGCCTTCAATAATGCTAGTGGCCTTGCGGCCGACCATCAGCATGCTGATGCCTAGCAAAATAGAAAAGAAGATGACTGGCAGCATGTCGCCGTTAGCCATGGATGCGATGGGGTTACTCGGAATGATGTCGATGAGCACCTGCGTCAAAGCCGGTGATTCACTACCGCTGAATTCTGCCGCTGTATCTTGATTCATGCCTTTACCGATACCCGAAGCACCAGCAATCACGATGGCAGTTGCAATGGCGATGGCCGTTGTCATCATGTAGAGCACGAATGATTTTCCACCTACCCGGCCGAGCATACGAATATCACCAATGCCGCAGACACCAGTGATCAGCGAGAGCATAACCAGAGGGACAACTAACATTTTCAGCGCGTTGACAAACATCTTGCCAGCTAACAGGAACACGCCGTTAACGATGTATTCGTTAATAAAGCTGCCAGGTGCATTTAGTCCCGTCAGATTGATTAACAAGCCGACGACCATACCAATCGCCATTCCTAGCAACACTTTTGTTGTCAGGCTCATTGATTTAACGCTACTCATTGTGTTTTACCTCAGGTTGTGGTGATGGGGTCTCTAGATCATGGCTTGGTAAGTAGTAAGGTAGGAGTGACAAAAAGCTGTCGCGGTGATATTTTTTGTTGGATATCGCGAGTTTTAGGCTTGTTAGCAGAATATTGCAAGTCTTTTTTACATCAGAACTAAGCCTGGTAGGTGTACACAGTGCTCGGCAATGCTTGTTGAAGCGGCGCGGTGAAAGTTAATATCGTCGCGAAATGCAGGCTCAATCAGCAGATAGCGCTTTACCAGAGGCTATCGCATTGATGGCGCACTTGCCTGTTTACCTACCTTGGTATTTAGTGTTTCCTCAATGTCGTAAGCATCTGCATCATCTATCGCAGGATGGTTGTCGAGTTCCAGACTCTGTTCAATTCCGAGCTCCACTAACATGGGAAAGTGATCGGATCCGATATGACCTAGACGACTGATGTCTACAAGCCTGAAATGGTTCGATACGAAAACGTGGTCCAGCGGCCAGCGCGCTATCCAATAGTCAGCATGAAATGTATTGAACATCCCGCGACCTGTGCGTGGATCCAGTAATCCACTGACACGTCGAAACAAGCGCGTAGAGGCTGACCAGGCAACATCATTCAGATCCCCCGTAACCACGATGCGCTCTTTGCAGTCTTGTAACGTTTTTGCGAGGATTAGCAACTCTACATCACGTTCAATTGATCTTGGGTTCTCACCAGGCACTGGCGGTGTGGGGTGAACAACATGTAGCCTTACCAAAGATCTATCTGGCAATTCAATTCGCGCACTCATTGAAGGAATGTCAGGGCTAACAAGAAACTCGGTTTGCGTATCGTGAAGTGGCAGGCGCGAGTAGATATGCATCCCGTACAGATTATCCAGTGGACAGGCTATTCGGTGCGGGTATCCCTCTAAAGTATCGAGTTGATCTTGCCACCACGAATCAGTTTCGAGCGTTGCAAGTACATCGGGCTTATGCTCGATCACCAGTGCGAGTAATCTGGAAGAATCTCGATTATCCATCAATACGTTGCTGGTCAATATTTTTAGAGTGGGTGCCGTGGTGTGTAGCTGCTTTCTAAATGACAGCACCTCCTTTGTATGGATCCGGGTATTGGGCCAGATCCAATAGCCCTGATATAGCAAACAGGCTATTGTGAAGAAAATCCACGTGCTGCTTTCTATCCCGCCTATCAACCGCATAGTCAGGTACGCAACCACCCAGATACCCAGTGCAATGGTGATTTGCAGTCGAGGGAAGTCCAGCATCCGTACCCACCACTGACGCGATCTGGAAAATGGCAACAGCGTTGCAAGCAGAAGCAGAGCCGCGGTAATCTTGAATAGTAAAAGCACAATCCTGATAACTCAGGCTAAGGTGATGGAAGTTTATCGCACTTGTGCATACCGCAACGTATTGTCAGGCGATCAGGCAGCTTTTTGTAAATTGACCAGATTCAGCTGCTCAGCCGGCGCATGATGAACAGTTAACTGTGGATACGGTATTGACCAATGGTGTTCATTCGCTACAGCCACACAGGCTTGTTGTACTAGACGCTCTATTCCAAAGTAGTTGGGTGCGCGATGATTGCTAACCGTGGTGTAAATCAAAAAATCCAGTGAAGAGGATCCGGATTTTTCAAATTCTACCAGTACATTGCTAATGTCCTTGCCCAACGCGAATCCAGCATCTTGCAAATGTTGAATAACGCCTTTTTTTAACATCTCGGGGACAGACGTAAGGCTTACACCCTGTAGAGAATAATCCAGTCCAAACGTTACCGCTATGCCGAACGTGTCATCGCCCGATAGATTCAATACGTGCATTGAATAAAACTCGGTAGTCGGGATGGTCATCGACATACCGCCCTTCACGCTGAGCTTAACAAGCTCAGGGGTCTGAGAGAGCACCTGGCCAAATGTACCGTCGGGTAAGATAACGTAGTCATTGCGTTTCGTGGGGAACCACGTCTCTGCGCGCACTATGGGTCGAGATACTTTTGATATCATAACGCCTAGAGGCAGCCGGATGATTCCTTCTAGTGCCGGGTTACGCAAAACTGTAAGCATGTTCAGTGACATGACCTGCCACGGTAAGCCGTCATGAATAACGAACTCATCTTCCCGTACTGCGCCCAGATTCAGTAACAATCGTACTTCTATGAGAAAGCGTGGCAAGAATGTGCGCAGACTTATCAGCGCTGCAGCAATGAGAAGTACTGCTAAGCCCATTAGCAATACATCCTGGCGAACGTATAGTACGATCATGACTGTTATGACGATGACCATAAAGGTTAACAAGTGGTAGCTATAGGATAACAATCTGTACCAGGTGGCTTTTCGGCGTACGGCTCGATTTGTCAGACGAGTGTTGAATAAGTGCCAGCAAAATCTCATAAATATGCAACCGGCAGCGGCTGCTATAAAGGTAAGTAACAGGGTCAGGCCGCGGCCGGTTATAAATGCTTTTACGCCTAGCAGCATACTGTCTGTAAAAGTATTCTTGTTGTATTCCAGTCTGGCCAATTGAGATCGTGAAATACTCAGGCTCTCGTTCAAGAGGTTTCGTGTATCAAGCCATTTTTCGCGTGTTGCCTGAAGCCGGATAGTGGCACCTTCATTGAGCGAGTATCCCGAAATCTCTTCAATGGCTTGCATTGCTTCATCGGCAACACTCAGCCTTTGGCTATCCAGCGCGATGTTTTTACGAAGCTCAGTCAGCTGTCGTGGTTTCTTCGTCATGGACTTTAACGAAGTCAGTAGGGGTTCCACTACTTCAAGAAGCTCGTCCTGCCAGTTAAACTCAGCACTCTCAGTCTCTGACATAAGCTGCACATCGATGTTATCAAGAAGCGCATTTTCAAAGGATGAGCGAAGACTGGCTAAGTCCTGAATTACCGTTTCCAAGCGCTCCCTTTGATCTTGCATGGTGCCCGGAGCACCGCCTTCGAGGACGCTGGTTAGTTCGTCACGTTGCGTTCGTTTCTCCCGGATGAGCATACCAATGGACTGCAGGCGTTCCAGTTTTTCCAGAGATTGTGCGCTGCGAGTAGTTGGGGCCGGATCTGAGGCGCTCACATCTTGGGCATTAGCAGGGGGTGCCGTAAGACACACCAACAGGGCGATGAAAACTAGTGGCCCCATACCTTGTAACAGGTGTTTTAGCCAAAGAGTTGATGTCACAAAGATTCCCTGTAGTCTGCAATCCACGGCTTGCGCCATGCGCTGTGTTGAGCGGTTCAACCGTTGCGCCTATGAATACTGAGTCGCAGTAACTGGCCGTTCGCCAAAGGTAACGGCCATTTTGTCCAAGTGCTGAGCGATCGTTGTCTCAGAATGGAAAAATCGAATCAGTGGTCAGATCTTGAGGTGTGTGTGTGGACGTGTTTCAAACGGCTTTGAACACTCTGCCTTTTGCTGGATTGTCCGAATAAAGGTGCAGAGTGAATACTGTAGAATTCGCGGTTCTGACTCGGTGAATCAGATTGTCAAATTGTGCTTTCTTCTGAATGCTGAAGATGCTGTCACCAGTGCACAACTCACTTGTTGATACTTGGCGGGCTTCACTGTCATTTACCGCTTCATACATATCCATTGCCACCTCACCGTCCATCACGTGATAGTACGCAAAGGGTGGATGACCATGAATAGATGACGTGACGTTTGGCTCCCAACGGCAAATAAGGCCGATCCAATTGTCGTGTGTACCGATGATGTTACGACTATAGCTCTTGTGCTTTGGCAGCGTGTTTAGCTGCTCTCTGTAGGATTGCGATAGCTGGTGGAGCTGTTCAGTCAGGTTTTGGCTAACCTGGCAAGGAGTGTTTGTCGGGTTCGTGCGTAACGCCCTGGCCATTAGTAGTTGACTGAAAACACCGGCGAACGCTTCGCGGGCGTCATGGGTTTGCTTGTCAGCTAGCATAGTGTCCAGTGCTATGCACATTGTATTAATTCTCCATCAAGTTCAGCTGCAGCATCCAACCACAGATCAAAAAACGTTTGGATGTCTGATTCAGTAACATCCTTGTTAGTGATGATTAAACGTATGGTCAGCTCATCCCCCAGATAGGCAATATTGACAAATGAATTACCTTGGCGGTGAAGACGTTCCCGCACGCTCTTGTTGAAGCTGTTCAGATCATCACTGCGCGAAACCTTAGTTCTGAAGCAGATGTTGTTTATCCAGCGTTCGCTTTGTAATTCCAGTGTAGGTTCGGACTGAATACGCTGTTCAGCGATGTTCGACAGATGCATGAAGTTATCGATGCGCTCTTTGAATCCCTGTTCGCCATAGAAGACATATTCGAGCCACATTTTTAGCATGTCAACGCGGCGCCCACATTGTAGAGAGTAGGGGCCCAAGTCCTGACGATCTTCGGTGTCATGAAAAATATAAGAGGTGTCACCCAGGTTACAAACTCGATCAAAACAGCCTGTGTTGCGAGTGAACAACACGCCGCACATGAGCGGTACGCCCAGCATCTTGTGAGCATCCCATGTCATGGAGTCAGCTCGTTCAAAGCCCTTGAGGAATTTCCTGGTTTCACCTGCAAATGCCACAGCACCGCCCCAGGCTCCATCCACATGTAACCAGCAATGGTATTGGCCTGCAACGTCAGCCAGTGCGTCGAAGTTGTCATAGGCACCGCGAACGGTTGTGCCAGCAGTGCCAATGATGCTAACGGGGACACGGCCTTGCGCTTTGCACGTTTGAATCTGTTTTTCAAGTTCATCGACGTTCATGACGCCGCGTTCATCGGTAGGGACTTTGTACAGTGAGTCGAGTCCGATACCTGCCATGACAGCGGCTTTATCCATAGAATAATGCGCGTCAGCAGATACAAAGACTGCACAGGGTGGCAAACCCTGCAAGCCGGATTGTTTAAGATTGGGGAATTTTTCGTGTAAGGCCAACAAAAGGGCGACGTAGTTGCTATTACTGCCACCGGTAGTGACTTGAGCCTCACCCTCGCTGAAACCAAACACGTTCTTGAAGACGTTAAGCATCTCGTTTTCGATGATGGTAGCAACGGGTGCAACCTCGTAGGTATACATGGACGTGTTGGCAATGGCCTCGATAATGCTGCCCACTAGCGCTGGTTCTGACTGACCGGCCCACAGTTGATTGAAATACTGCGGATGCGCTGTTTTCACGCTGTTGTCCAGATAGGTCTCGACTGTTTTCCAGACGCTGTCCCAGGATTGGTTGCCGATGGTGACATCCAGGGACTGAAGCTTGTTCTTTAGTGTTGCGTACTGCTGATACTCAACCACTTTGCCGCTCTTGCGCTCACGGGCGTAGTGGCTCAATACGTTTGCCAGGTCTTTGAAGAGACCTTCGTCAACTGTATTGGACGGTAGCTTGGATGGGATCATGCCAGTATTCATTAAGTGTTATTTACGTTCCTGTGCATCATTGACTGCTATTGGGCCTCGTAGTTCAACGATTCTGGCCGTCAATGGATGACAACTGCGTAAGCAAAGCGAGGAGGTGAGAACGCGTGCTCATCTTTAAAAAAACGGAATTATAGTTTGCTTTTGCCGATGTTCAAGCGGATGAATTGTTAGCGATGATGGGCAACGTGATGGGGGTCTCGGTATAATCATTCGATTAAAACATGTTGACGGAATCTTATTCGTGTGAAAATGTCATATATGCTACTTATAAAGAGACTGCACGCCATGAAATTATCCATTCTTGCTGCGCCATTGTTGCTGGCTTCTTCAGCCATCATGGCTGAAGATTTCAAGGGAAATGCAGACGTCGGGATGGGGCTGTACGGTATCTGCTCCGCGTGTCACGGCGCGGATGGTCAAGGCAGCGCCAGCGTGAGTGCTCCTCGGCTCGCAGGACAGTACGAGTGGTACCTGGTGACCCAGCTGCAAAATTTCAAATCTGGCAAGCGCGGTGCTGCTGCAGGCGATGCAGGCGGAGCTATGATGGCGCAAATGTCGGCTTCTCTGGCTGACGATCAAGCCATTAAAGACGTGGTGGCCTACATAATGACGCTCGAAGCTGAGCCCTATGTATTTGAGAAGTAAGCGTCAGGGGATCTCCAGTGTTGAAAATCTGGGCGTCAGGATGCCGCGCTCAGAAGCCACCCCAGAGCGGCGCAGACCAACACGATTCGAGCAATACCCCAGCGAAGTTTGAACAAAGCAACGGCACACAGCCCGCTTAGCACCACCACTATTCCATTGATTGAGCTAGCATCTGGAACCCACCATTGAATGGGACCCCAATGTGCACGGCTTACCTCTTCGAACAACACATGCAGAGCAAACCATAGCGATAAATTCAATATGACGCCGACAACGGCTGCTGTGATGGCCGACAAGGCGCCCTTGAATCGAGGTTGCGCACTGATCCATTCAAGATAGGGCGCACCTGCGAATATCCATAGAAAGCACGGAACAAAGGTTACCCACAATGTCAGTGCAGCGGCAGCTAATCCCATGGCTACGCCACCCTCACGAAATCCGGCTATGTAGGCAACAAACTCTGTGACTAGTATTAGCGGTCCGGGGGTGGTTTCAGCCAGGCCGAGTGCGTCCATCATCTCGCCGGCCGTTAGCCAGCCAAAGTCGGTAACAACTTCCTGTCCAAGATAGGCAAGCACGGCGTAGGCACCGCCGAATGTCACCACAGCCAATCGAGAGAAGAATGTGCCAAGCTGAAGCAGAAATGCTTGCTCACCGAGTGCGGCAAGTAGTACCAGAGGCGTTGCCCATATCAGGCTCCAGGTGAGTACTGTCTTCACTGTACTGGCAAACATGCTCTTGTTGGGTGCTGTAGAGGTCAGGGCATCCTTGGTGTCGCGGGTGGTGCTTATGAGAAAGCCGCACAGAGCAGCGCCCAGTACAATGAGCGGGAAGGGTGTGTTGAAGAAAAAAATTCCTATAAATGCAAACAAGGCTATTGCCCAATGCAGCGCTGAGGTCAGTGCTTTTCTGGCAACCTTCATCAGTGCCTCCAGCACCACTACAATGACCGCAGCTTTTACCCCGATAAACAGTTGTTTCACTACACTGAGATCACCGTATTGCGTGTAGAGCAGGGCCAGAACGGCAATAATAATGGCGCCGGGTGTGACAAATAATAGACCAGCAATCAAACCGCCTGGGCTGCCACGCAAGCGCCATCCCACATAGGTAGCCAGCTGCATGGCTTCAGGCCCTGGCAGCAACATGCAAAAGCTTAGAGCATTGAGATACTGTTTTTCAGACAGCCATCGATTTTCCACAACCACAAAGCGGTGCATTAACGCGATTTGTGCCGCTGGACCACCAAAGGACAATAGGCCGATTCTCAGCCAGATCCAGAATAGGGTACTGCTGGCAGGCGTTGGGGCCGCGGCAACATTATTAGCTTCACTCATTGAGCGCTCCCAAGTCACGTCTATTGCAGAGTTAAATTAAGAGGCGGATACAATCACACAAGCAATAGAGTATGGAGGCTAACAGTCGCTCTGTCTTGGCTGAATGCTCAGGCTGCTTTCGGAAGATCAGTGTCTTCGTTGCTGCGATTTTCGCCGTCGACTGCACAAGGCCAATCAAACGTAAAGCTAGCGCCTTGACCAACATTGGAGTTTATCTCGATTTCACCTCCGTGCTGGCTGACAAGATTCTTCACGATAGCCAGTCCAACGCCAGAACTCATTGAATGATCTTTTGACTGTAGTGTGGAAAATGGCTCGAATATTTTCTTGTGGTAAGCCGGTGCGATGCCCGGACCGTTGTCTGAAACCGTAAAGCGATAAAAGCCTTTCAGTGGACTCAAACTAGCACTGACACGTACGACGCTTAGGCATTGCCCGTGGTGGTATTTATACCCATTGTTGATCAAGTTCATCAACACCTGAGTAAGTTGTGTTTTATAAGTTTTGAACGTTGGGAAGCTTCCGTCTAAGTGGAGCTGCTCTGCATCCACTGATAGCGTATCCTGAAAACTGTGTAACAGTTCGCGCACGTTGACGTGTTCGACAGTCGCTTTCTCGACGCCTATACCCGAGTATTCCAGAATACCCTTGATCAATCCTTGTGACAGCGCAACCTGTTTTCTTATGCGCTGTATATGATCTTCAAGATCTGGAGGTAGTGTCAGATTTTGTCGATCGTCTTCAATATCTTCCTGTATGCATTCTGCCAAAAATCCTACCGATCTCAAAGGTGCCTTAAGATCGTGAGACACAGCAAACGAAAAGAATTTTAGTTGTTCGTTACGCGCCTCCAGTGCATTGTTGGAGAATTGCAAGTGCTGTGATTGATCTTCGTATTTGTGGAGTATCTTGTCGCCATATTTTATTGCTCGTATATTGGCTCGTGACATATAAAGAAAAAGCAGTAACAACAGTACATCAATTATCAGACCACCAATAAGCACAATTGTAGGCGTCAAATTTCGCTGTTCTTCGCGAAAAGCTTGTGTACTGTGAATCTCGAAAAGCCAATCACGACCAAAGAATGAAAGGGTTCTGGACTGTGTCATTAATGCTTGCGGGTCTAGATCATCATTGCCCTCATGCAACTCGCTATACAGGACTTCAGTATCATCAGAAACTTGTATAGCCACCTGACGGATGCGGCTATCCAGAATGCCTTGTGCCAGATTTTTTGTGGTAACCGCTGCGACTACGGCTCCAACAAACTCTGACTGACGAAGCGCCGGAGTTTCAGGTAGCGCAGTTTTGAAAATCGGCGCCATCAGTACGAATCCTGCGTCGGTAGTTGTTTCTGGCGTGATGGGTGCGGTGATCTGCACACTGCCTGTGGCGATAGTACGTTCTATACCGTTCAGACGCCGTGGGTCTTGCGAAATGTCAAAGCCAGGCAATTTTTTTTCAAGAGCTTCAGGGTAGGCGAATCCCACTGGTAGAACAAATTGGCGTGCCGAGTTGAGGGTGTTTTCTAACGGAGGTCGGATCGTGTATTCAGGTCTTGTTCGACGCTGTTCGCGAACAAAACTGTCCAGGTTTTCGAGTTCAACGCGATATATTATGCCCATTCCTGAGATGGCAGTAAATTGTTCTGCAACTGCAATTCGTTGAACGAAATTGCGCCATTGCTTAGGTTGTATGTCATTGTTTGCAGCTACGAAACCCACACCTGCCTTGAGTATGTCCGCGTAACGGTTGATCTCTTTTCTAAGTAGTTCAACCGCGTAGTCTGCATGGAGTTCAAACTTCTTTCGCGAACGCTCTTCAGAATTGCTCAGGGATAGCTGCCACGCTGTCAAGGTGGCAATCAGAGAAATCACTAAGACCAGCCAATGTATCCCTCTAATTGGTAGGTGTCGAGTGATATTCACCAATCCACTATCGTTGGTGGCTTGGCTGGCGGTTTGGTCTTTTAACAACGACACAGCACAAATTTCGCCTATTGGTATGTTCTCGTCGCGGTGCAACAAGGTAAATGGTCCAAAATCTATAGCGGCTCCGTGGTTGCGTTCTTCACTGCGAGTAACGCACTCATCTGTTTAGCCAAGCCGCCAGCCTACGTACTATCGGCCTGCTACCACTAGCGGACGTTCTGCATGGCGTGGATGAGGAAGCACATCTACTGATAGTTGAAATATGTTACTGAACAGGTTTTCTTTGAGGACATCGACAGGGGATCCGTGTTGTGTAACCTGCCCATTTGCCAGAATGGCGACCTTGTCAGCATGCAGTGCCGCAAGATTGGGATCATGCAAAACTGCCAAGACCCCAAACCCTGCCTTGCTAGCAAGTTCTCTAGCTAACTGCAGTATTTTATGCTGGTGCGACATATCCAGAGCCGATGTTGGTTCATCGAGCAATAGATAGCGTGGTTTATCAATGGGCGCCTTATTCCCTACATCCAATTGTGCCAATACGCGCGCCAGATGAACTCGCTGACGTTCTCCGCCTGATAGCGTCAGGTAATCTCTGTTGGCAAATGCCGTGACATCGGCAAGTTCAAGTGCACAGGCAATCGACTTTTGGTCTTCCGCAGCGCCGCACCCTCGGTAAGGTAGACGGCCCATGGCCGCCACATCGCGTACTTTAAAGCGAAAGGCCAGGGAGTTGTGCTGAGACAAAATTGCACGAGTTCGCGCCAGTTCTATGCGTGGCCAGTGAGCTAACGCACGTTTGTTCAGATAGACGCTACCACTGTCGGGGATGAGTGACCCACCCAGTAATGCAATGAGTGTGGATTTACCGGCGCCATTGGGGCCTAGTACCGCTAAAAGCTCACCTGGCACCACTGACAAATTGAGGTCAGTGATCTTGAAGCCGCCATCGGATCGCTCGATTGCGATGTGCTCAAGGGTTAGCATGGAAAAATCTGCCTGTTTTTGTTTGAGGGTGCTTGCACGTCTTACAGAGCACCGCGATTACGCGCTAGTAACCAGAGAAAGAAAGGCCCTCCAAAGATCGCTGTAACAATGCCTATTGGTAGTTCAGCGGGTGCCACCAGTGTGCGTGATACCAGATCGGCACTGACCAGTAAGCTTGCGCCCAACAACGCACTGGCTGGAAGCAAGAGCCTGTGTCCAGGTCCGCAGGCAAGGCGTATGAGATGCGGTGTGACTAATCCGATAAAACCAATGATGCCGGATATCGAAACAGCACAACCCACTACCAGTGCAATAGCGACTAACAGACGACGTTTAACCTGTTCAACGTTTACTCCCAAATGAGTGGCCTCTGACTCCCCCAACAGCATGGCGTCCAACGCTTGCGCATGGGTCACGATATAGGCTGTGCCTGCCAGCAATACACCACTGACAAGATACAACCGGTCCCAGGTTATCGCGCCCAGACTGCCCAGATTCCAGAACGTCAAGGTACGTAGCTGATTATCGTCGGCCAGGTAGGTCAGAAAGCCGGTGCCAGCACTGGCCGTTGCGGCAATCGCAATGCCTGCAAGTAAAAGCGTTGCGGTAGAGGTATGTCCACTTCTGGCTGCCAGCTGATAGACAACCCAAGTGGTTAGCAGTCCACCTGCGAATGCTGCAAATGGCAAGATACTGGCAACGCCGAGTTGCATACTTGTAGCAAAGGGCAGGGTGCTGAGCAAAGCAGGCCCAAGCACAATCATGGTCATAGCACCCAGAGCTGCACCAGCTGATACGCCGATTAACCCGGGATCGGCTAGTGGGTTTCTGAACATTCCTTGCAATGCTGCGCCAGCGGCGGCCAGTGAGGCACCAATCAACAAACCACCAATGACTCTTGGCAAGCGGATGGACATCACCACAGCCGTAGCGGCTGCATCAGGTTGTGATGCGGACGTCCAGCCAATACGCGTGCCCAGAACCGCAAGCACATCAGAAAATGATATCGCCATGGCTCCGCCACTAAGACTGACAAGTGCTGCGCACAAGGTAATAACTAGCAGCGCGATCAGTATGGCTTGGTTCACTGTGTTGTTGATAGAGCGCCGGTCAATTCTATTACAGCCTCACCAATGCGTGGACCAAAACCCAGAAGTTGAAGTGTGTCGGTAACAATAATACGGCTATCGATACCTGCCGGTGTTTGTGCAACCCCTGGAAGCTGCAACACGCTGTCAATGATGGTTTGCGGATTGTCATCACCAACAGAGACCACAATTAGCGCCTCTGGTGCGGCATCAATCAGTGCTTCTGGACTAATAGGTTTATAGCCAGTGTATTGCGTTATGACGTTTTCAGCCCCCGCATAAGCTACCATGGCAGCAGCTCCTGTATCCAATCCTGCAGCCATTGCAGAGCCTGCTTCAGTACCCATGAGGACTACCACCCGCGGCGGTTTCTCAAGTTGTTGTGTTTGTGTTTGAGCTGTAAGCATTTGCGCTTTGATCTGTTCAATCAGTTGCTCTCCCTGAGCTGTACGATCAAAGTGGGCCGCCAGTAATTCCACACGTTTCAAAACAGTATCCAGTGAGTGATCACTGGGTAGAAACTGAATGCTTACCCCGGCTTGCAGAATCTGCTCTATTACCGTGGGAGGTCCTGCGTCATCGGTTGCAAAAATAATATCGGGAGCCAGTGACAGTATGCCTTCGGCTGACAGATTGCGTTGATAGCCCACTTGCGGCAGCTCGGTTGCAGCAACAGGGTGCTGACTTGTAGTGTCAACTCCTACCAACGCTTCTTCAACACCAAGGGCGTAGATGATTTCTGTTAACGCGCCACCTATGACCACCACGCGTTCATGTGTGATATCCGCGTTTGATGTTTTCACAGTCTGCGCTGCGAGGTGTTGAGTGAACAAGATTGATGTTGAGGCGATGAATAACCAGACAACACCACAAGTGATCTTCATTATTTTGACTTTATATCGCATCATTAACCTTTCAAAAGAGAGCGGACAGTCGCTATGCGCGGGCCCGCAGCGCGCCATTTTTGTAGTGCTGACGCTGATGGTCTGTTACGGGCTCTGGCGGCAGTGGCGCCAAGCTTCAACAACCCGTTTGGCACCACGTTCAATTTCGGTGCTTGGGTTGGTGCGGGCAGTTTTGGCAGATCGTGACGCTTTGTAACAACGCAATGCCAGCTGCGCAACAGACGAGCATATGTACAATGTTGTTCTGCATCTTCTGTGCGCTGTGAATACAACGACAGTTCTTCGAGTAGTGTCTGGGCAAACTCAGGGCAGCGTCCCTCGCAATAGGTTTCCAGACACTCCACTAACTCGTCGGGTAAGTCCAAGTCACGGCTCATGGAGTCGTACCCGTGGTGATCTCACCGTATCGAACGCCTATCATGCCACTCACCCCAGCGTCATCGTAGTAGCGAAGCACTTGCAGTTTCCAGGCACTCTGGCCGTTATCGATAGCGTAAACGCGGTAGTTTGGCCAGATACGATTATTCTCTTGCAGGTTATAGGCGTACCAACTGTAGTCGTTGAACACACCACCTGTGCTGTCGGCTGTCCATACGGGAACATCGTTTGCGTTGGAGAATGCTGCAAGCATGGATTCGGTTAAAGGGCCAAAGCTTGCTCCGGCACCCCCATCTCCGCGCACACCGCCGTTGGTCCACAAATCCCATGTTCGACCTTCAGGTGATACCGCTGCCTGAATATCCCATGTCTGGGAGGCGCTTTCACAATCGACCTGTTGCCGCGTGTCAAAGTCATAGCAGAGTGAACCACCAGCAGCGCCGACACTGGCTATCCAGGTAATAGAGGTGTCGTCAATATTTTGAGCGTCAGGCCCTTGCAGGTTCAGTTCAATACTGATCTGGCGCTCGGTCTGTTGAATATCAGTCACACGCATTTGCGCGAAACTGTCCCCATTGGCACCGCGCACCATGTAGCGTGCTGCTGGGTTGGCGGTAACAGAAAATGCAGCTGGATCATAAATCCACCAACTCGCCTCCACGTCAAAGCCATCCCCTTTGATGGATGCTACTTCGCTGTCTGTCGTGAGTTCGATCTGATCAAGTGCCACAGGGCGGGAAAGGGCTTCTACTTGTGTTTCTGCGTTGGCTGCAACAAATGCCTCAAGCATGGGTTCGTTCTCGTCATCATAGAACGCCACCTGTGCATCAGCAATTCCACCACGTGTACCACCGTTTCCTGACACACCTCCATTGAGTTTGACCGCTACGCGCTTGAAGGCGATTTCCCAGTCAGATGAGGTCAGGGCGGCATCGTCATCAATATCAAGGAGCATCCCTGTGTCCAGATCAAGATAGGCCCATCGATTTGCAGGATCGTCGGGGCCTGCTGTAAAGCCGCCGGCCGTGGCGTCTATGGATAAGTCTATAAGGCCGGTGGTATCGGGTACTTCTGGCGTATCGCCACCCGAAGGCTGCTCTTCATCAACGATGGGGGGATCGTTGACTGGTGTCGTGGAATCATTGCCGTCACTGCATGCACTGAGCATCAAAGCGATGACGGTGAGGGTTCCGATGTGTTTCAAGTGTGTGCCAGGTTGCATAATTGTATTGTTAATTTAATGATTGATTGGTAAGTTTGTAGGGGCTGATCACAGGTCGAAAACTGGCTGACTGAGTGCATCTTTAAATGGCATATCGCACACCCAGGTAGGCGAACCTTCCTTCAGTAGGGCGAACGTCGATCCCCGGGCGCGCAGGGTTTCGATGTTCATCAGTCAGATTGTCAACGCCTGCAAATAAACGCAGATGTGGATTAATTGTGCGGTTGACTTTCAGAGCTACCGATGCGAACGAAGGCGACTCAATTTCGTTGTCAATATCAACATATTCAGAGGATTGCCACGTCGTTTGCAGAGTCAGCGAGGTGCGTCGCAGGTCTAGTTGTGCACCCAGCTGTACTTGTTGTTCTGGTCTGCGGGTCAGATCATTGCCAGTAGACAGGTCGGTTGCGTCAAGCAGCGTCACAGCACCGTGTATCGTCAGGTTTGTACGTAACGGGTGCGACAGATTCAACTCCACTCCTCGTGTTCTGGCATCGTCAACATTGGAATAGCGGAATACCTGCAAGTTGCCTGCACCCGAAGACTCTGTGTCCAGTGATGTCGCTATAAGATCGGTAAACCGGTTTTGAAATAATGAGGCCTCTAGTCTTGTGCCTACTATATTCGACAGCTCAACGCCTAGCTGCAGGCTTAACGATTGTTCAGGCTGCAGTTCTGGATTTCCGAGTACGATGTACCCGTTGGCAGTATGATCAAACAGAAAGTGGCGTTCTTTAAGGTTAGGCACGCGATAACCTGAACCAATACCTGCGCGCACTCTGGGATTCCATGTAGGCAACATGTCAGGCTGGTAAAGTGCATTGATCTTTGGTGCGACGTGGGTGCCAAAACCACTGTCATTTTGTACTCTGATTCCCGGTAGCAACTCCCAGCGTTCACCGACAAAAATATCGCTTTGGACAAATGCGTCTACATTGCTTGTGTTGCTATCTGGAGTTAACTCATCCAGCACAGACACTGTACCGTCATCTACGCGCTGAACGGTTTGATCCAGAGATGTGTTCCCGAGGGTGGCGCCAAAAGTCATGGTATGACTATCGTTTAAAGGGCGATCGTATTGCAGATCAATTCTGCGAGTTGCAATCTCTGCCTGTCGCTGTTGATCCACTACTCCTGTGGCGATGGTGTCTTGTATGGTCTGATCATCGAAGGTCTCCAGCAGAGCCCAGGCCGAAAAGGCCGCCCCATCTGCAAGCTTTCGCGTCCAATCCAAAGTTTGGGTATAACGGGTTGCGTGTTCTGCATCCAGTTTTTCTATCTCGCCAACACCTGGTGCAAACGTGCTGAAGTCGCGATCAACATCTTCATCAAACCAGGCGCTGGTGAATTTTAGAGTGTCGCTTGATCCTATGTCGAGGCGGACATTGCCTGCCAGATTTGTCGTGGTGCCGCGATCGCCCTCAAAGTCGAACGTGCTGTCATCCAGATCGAATCCGTCGCTTGATTGGACACTGACATCAAGCCCCATTGTTACAGGACCGTTGCGTACTTGGCCATTGGCGCTAAGGTTTTGCTCTCCAAACCTTGAATCACTGATACCTTGCGAGCCGTAGGTGCCAGAATCGAATGATAACTCGGCTGATAACGGTGCATCTGGTTGACGTGTGATTACGTTAATTACACCACCCATGGCAGCGCTTCCGTACAACGCCGAGACTGCACCTTTAACAATCTCAATACGTTCGACGTTGTTCGTCGTAATTTGAGTCAAGTCGATTGTTGAACCCGTGGATGCACTGACAGGGCGCCCATCGACAAGAACCAGCACACGGTCTGAATCAAGTCCTTGCATCCAGACCTCGGTGCCACCTTTGCCGTGGATATCACGCAATAACAGGCCTGGCCTGTGCCGAAGTGCTTGCGCGACATCACGCGCATGGGTTTGCTCGAGCTGCTTGCGGGTTACCACTTCCGTGCGAACAGGTACATCGGCCAGAGCCCGTTCATTACGTGTGCCAGTGATAACAATCTGGTCAAGTTGGTCGGTGCCTGGAGTGCCTCGCTCATTCTGGGCACTTGCTGAGGTGCAGACGAACATTGCAGTGGAGCAACACATGCTGCGTAGTACGGACTGATAGGAGAGTGTGTGTTTTTGCATGTTGAAACTGGTCATTTCAAGTTGGTACAAAGCTGATCATTGCAAAGAGCTGAGCTTGTGCTGTTTGTGACAGTAGCTTGGCTTTGTAGCCTGATGGCGTACCGTTGTGTATGCTCTAATGTAAACAATATTAATCTAAATGAGAATCATTAGCAACAATGATATTTGTATTTGCTGGTAATATAGCTTTCAACTTCAATTGTTGTTGCCGAAGATAATGAGAATTGTTATCGTTTCGTGCTTGAAGTTGATGCTTACTGATTAGAGGTCGAAGCTATGTACCTGGCGATGAATCGTTTTACTGTGAAAACAGACCGTGCAATGGCATTTGAAGAGGTGTGGCGCACACGTGACTCTCGATTGGCAGATGTTCCAGGCTTTGTGGAATTCAAGCTATTGAAGGGGCCTATTGATGAAGAATCTGGCCACACCCTTTATGCCTCCCACACCATCTGGCAATCCAGAGAAGATTTTGAAGGCTGGACGCATTCTGATCACTTCAAGGCAGCTCACAAAGGCGCAGGGCAAACCTCAGGCATGTATAAGGGGCATCCAGAGTTTGAGGGATTTGAACCTGTGATGGAAAGCTGAATGTTGTTGCTGATGTTAGACGGTATACGGAAAATTATCGAATCCGGTGGGCCTGTGGTCATGATCCTGATCGCTTTCTCGCTGGTCGCCTCCATCATTATAATATTCAAGGTTGTGGAGTTGTTTCTATTGAATCGTCGTCATGGTGGCGTCACTGATACAGCTGTTCAAGCGTGGAAGCTTGGTCAGCGCTCGGAAGCCCTTGGTGAATTGGCAGGTGCCAAACAAGGTGTCAGGCACGCGCTGCAGGTGGCCATGCAGGCTCGGCAACAACAGCACCCAGACAGTTTGATAAGAGAAGAGGTACAGAGGGTACTGGCGCAATACCGTGACCGCTTGAATGCTCATTTGAGAACCCTCGATGTTATCGGTGCCATAAGTCCACTGCTTGGATTATTCGGCACTGTGCTGGGGATGATCGAAGCGTTCAGGCGAATGGAGGCAGCGGGTTCAACGGTTGACCCATCCGTACTGTCAGGGGGTATCTGGCAGGCATTGCTTACCACAGGTGTTGGGTTGGCAGTTGCTATTCCTGTGGTGTTAGCTCATCAATGGCTTGAGCGTCGAGCCGACGCTCTTCTGCTCAACGCAGAGGATGCCGTCACACAGGTTTTTACGGCAGATTTACACGGTGCTGTTCGTCTTGCTCGCGCACCCTCTGCTGAGCAAGACCGGCATGCAGCTTGAGGCTAGTCGCCGTCCGCGGCGAGCTATCAGTCTTACGCCACTTATCGACGTTGTATTTATTCTTCTGTTGTTCTTTATGCTAACGACACAGTTTAGCAACAGACAAGGTATTTCGATTTCTGTGCTCGGTGATAGTGCTGAATCTTTGACAATGGATATTGAGCGGCTGCGTATCAATCTGCAGGCTGATGGAACGGTGGTAGTGAATAATCTTCCCCCTATCGCGATAGTCAGCATTCTTGACAGCCCAGAGGTTGTCAGTGCGCGGGACAATGCCCTGCTAGCGGTTGTGGATAGTGAAGAAGATGTCGATCTACAAGCATTTACACAACTAATGGACCTGTTAGCGAGGATGGGGTTTGACAACGTGGCGGTGCAAGGTCTTCGCTGATGAAGCTTACGCCGAAACGGCAACGAAAATCTGATGATAGCGGCTTGATACCCATGATAAATGTGGTGTTTTTGCTATTGATTTTTTTTATGGTCGCAGGTGTTATTGAATCCACGCCGCCGCTTGATGTATCGCTACCAGAATCCGCCGACGCACAAGAGCCTGTATCGCAAAGAATCTTGTTTGTTAGCGCAGATGGATTGCTGGCGCTTGATGGGGAGCAAGTCAGTGAGGGTTCACTGGCAGTGTTAGTCGCGCAACCGGTGAATGATGCTATCGATCAACATACTATCGCTGCCTCCGCTCAGGATAGTGATGTCAGCTTTACGGGTAGTTCTTCAGTGGTTACCGACGATGTTGATATTCACGTTGCCCCTGATAGTGAGTTACCACTGGGAATACAGGCTGATGCCACGATCACCATGAAAAGGTTGAAACAGGTAATGGATATTTTACGCAGTGCCGGGATTGCAGAGGTAGAACTACTGACCACCCGGGTTCCTGCGGTTAGCAATTGATCGGGTAGGCCGTCTCTAATGAAGTCTCGATTTGCTGGGTGGTTTCTTGCCACTATTATTGCTGTTAGTGCGCATGTGTTAGCCGTGGCTTGGTGGATGCGACAGCCAGAGCCTGACATTTTGATGCCACTGGGAAGAGGGGGCATGGTATTGCAGCTAACGTCGTCAGCGCCCAGCGCTGGTGACGAAGGAAATAGCACCGACGTTGCGCCGGCTCCAGAACCTGAGCCCACGTCCGAACCAGAACCAGAACC
>JALZVU010000290.1 GCA_023301795.1 Granulosicoccus sp. | reverse complement strand
CGGTTTAGAGAACCGTCTGAAACCAGCTATTATGACATTGATTTCGTTGGTTTCCCGCACCTCGACACGCCTGAGCTGCGAATCGCCTGAATCGCCTGAATCGCCTGAATCGCCTGAATCATCTGACACGACTGCGACACCTGAAACGACCGCAGCACCCGAAACACCTGATGAAAACCCAAGTTCTGGTGACACTCCGCCCAATGACGGTGAACCAGCTGTCATCGACACAAACAACCAGCCAGAAGTAGACGAACCGCCTTCGACCGACACAACAGAGCTACCCGCAACCGATACAACCCCCGACGCCAGCGAGCTGCCTACAACTGACACAACACCTGAAGCGTCCAACTCACCTGCCACACCTCAAGCCGTGGATGAAGATGCGTCCGTGGATCCTCCTTTGAGCAGTTCAGGTGAGCCAACGAACAACGATATTACCCCAACCTCATCTGACGATCTGCAGCCTCCTACGGCCTTCGCCGATGACGACACTCCATTGGTCGATCAGTCACCATCCACACAACAAGAGACAACAGTTAAAAGCGGTGGCTCACCCTCCTTTCCGGGTCTGTTGCTACTACTGGCTACGTTAGTGGGCTTACGCCTGCGCCAACGTGCTTAATGCTTTTCACGTGAGCCCGTGTCGTACCAGGTTTTACACAAGCGTTTGGAATACAACGCTCCGGGAATCAGAACCAGCATCACTTGTCGCACCAACTGGCTGGGCGTGTACCAATCCAGTTTGCGCATGGACGTGACCACAGGTGCGACAGTTGCGATGTGAAAGGCCATGGACTTCTGACGCCCCCAACGCTTTAACGCACGCGATAGATAGATCTCTTCGCCAGCATAAACGCGCGTGCTAAAACCACCTACCTCCTCAAATGCATCCCGACGACAAAATACAAAACAACCCGCCGCCAACCGGGCTTTAAGCGCTAGATGATTCCAGAATTTCAAGGTTGTCATCGCCACCCCTTTAACCGGGCGATCCGGTGCAATGGTGGAACCACCACCAACCGTCTCCCCAGCCTGCAACAGCTCCAACACATGCTGTAAAAGTTGGGCAGTGCAATGTGAGTCAGCATCCAGAAATATCAACGCATCGCCAGATGCTGCAGCGGCTCCTCGATTGCGCGCACGCGCAATCTGGTTAACAGGCTCAAACACCACGGTTGCACCCTGCTCCGTCGCCAACTGAGCGGTTTTATCAGTCGAATTATTGTCAACAACGATCAGCTCGCCCTGATGCTCAGATTGCTCGCTCAGCTGCGCCATGGCAGCCTGCATCTTCTGCAACGTGTGGGGCAGGAACTCTTGCTCGTTCCATGCCGGAATAATCAGGGAGTAGTTCATCGGTTCGAGCTCGCTAACTAACATCGTTACGTCATCGCCGCGTGGATAGACGCAGCAGCAAAAGGCTAGCTGAACTAGTCAGTCACTAGCGTTAGTAGCGTCTGCAGCCATAGACGCCTTGACCTTATCGAACACATCCACGCTCACCCACTCGGACCAGACATCTTCATAGTTTTCCAGAAAATGCATGGCAGCCTCAGATCCAGTTGACTGATTGTCACCAATCCATAGCAGAAGCTTGTTCACTGTGAGGTTGTCCCATTGCCGAACAGACAAATAGTCCATCACCACGCCAGCCCGCTCGCTGAACTCGGTGGTCACCACGCTATACACATCGCTGGTGGGCCAGGAGTTTACAAGAGGCTCCTCGCAGTTTGGTATGGCGGTGCAGCTGTGCCAATGCGCTCTGTTGTGCTCACCCATATCAAGCTTGACCATTTCGTATCGCCCCAGCAGTGATGTGGGCGCCCAGTAATAGCCCAACCACCCTTCGTTATTTTCGTAGGCTTTGGCAATCGATGCATCCAGACCCGCTGCAGAACCGGTGTTTTTCAACACGAACCCTTTTGCCTCAGCCTCATAGGCACGAAACAAATTACCGCTACTTATCTGACATCCCCACCCGTTGGGGCAGTTATGCACCACACCTGATGTTGTCTCACCATCAAGATCGGTATCGGTATCAGTGTCAGAATCGGTATCGGTATCGGTATCAACAAAAAGTTCAGGGCGTGCCAATGCATCCGCAGCGCTTTTGATCTCGGGATGCTCGTCAGCTAAATATTTGGGGATCCACCAACCTTCCTCTCCGCCATCGCTCAGCACCTGAGCCGCCATTGTCAATTCGCCGCTGCCAAGAGCCACATCAAGCTCTGATCGAACCGCGTTAATCCACAGTTCGGGAATCAGATCCGGGAAGCCCGTCTCTAGCATAGACTGGAACGCTGGCATGGTTTCAGTCGTAGCCAGCTGCGCATTACAACCGTACCCCGCTGACAAGATGATTTTGTCTATTTCAGCAACAACTTCAGCTGAAGACCAGCTCATGCTGGCTATCGAGACATCTCCGCACTCCGTTGCAGACGCATTATTACTGCCGAACATCAAGCTAGCTACAACCAACAAGCTTGCATGAATGCGCTTGGTTCTCATGTTTCCCTCTATCAGCCTCTGGTTAGTCATTATTCGCAAAAAATCTGCGTAGCGCCTAACTATGACACATAGTTAACTAATCACGGCAAACTCTTGGTGGTATGCGCCACTATTTGTATGACCATAAAAAAGCCCCGCACCACGAAAACACATTTCGCATAGTACGGGGCTATTGACTAACCTGTCTCCAATCTCAGCACACGCATCGCCAGTGACGCGTGAGTAAGAGCAGATGGCTAAAAAGACTAGTAACGGTAATGCTCTGGCTTGTAAGGGCCTGCTACATCCATACCCAGGTAGTCACTTTGCTCAGTGTTCAGCTCAGTGAGCTTCACGCCAATTTTCTTAAGGTGCAGACGAGCAACTTTCTCGTCCAGTGCTTTTGGCAGTACATGTACATCCACTGAATACTGCTCGCTACGCTCCCACAATTCAATCTGCGCAAGAACCTGATTGGTGAAAGAAGCTGACATAACAAAGCTGGGGTGGCCAGTGCCACAACCCAGATTAACCAGTCGTCCTTCAGCCAGCAGCGTAATACGTTTGCCATCAGGGAAGATAACCTGATCAACCTGTGGCTTGATGTTTTCCCACGTGTACTGGCGAAGACCCGCAACATCGATCTCGTTGTCAAAGTGGCCAATATTACAAACGATAGACTCGTTCTTCAGCTGCTTCATGTGATCGTGAGTAACCACGTTAACGTTACCCGTGGCGGTAACAACGATGTCAACTTGATCAGCTACATCGTCCATAGTCACTACGCGATAGCCTTCCATCGCTGCTTGCAGCGCACAGATAGGATCCACTTCGGTTACCCATACTGTTGCACCCATACCGCGGAATGCCTGAGCACAGCCCTTACCCACATCACCGTAGCCCAGGACCACGGCAATCTTGCCAGCAACCATGACGTCGGTTGCACGCTTGATACCGTCAAGCAGTGACTCACGACAGCCGTATAGGTTATCGAACTTGGACTTGGTTACTGAATCGTTGACGTTAATGGCAGGTACTTTGAGCGTACCTTTTTTAGCCATATCAACCAGACGATGAACACCGGTAGTAGTCTCTTCAGAAAGACCCTTAACACCTGCCATCAGCTCTGGGTAGTCGTTGTGCATCATGACAGTCAGATCGCCACCGTCATCGAGAATCAGGTTTGGTACCCAGCCATCAGGCCCTTTGATCGTCTGATGGATACACCAGTCAGCTTCCTCTTCTGTCTCACCTTTCCATGCAAATACCGGAACTCCACTGGCAGCAATAGCAGCCGCTGCGTGATCCTGAGTTGAGAAAATGTTGCACGAAGACCAGCGCAGTTCAGCACCCAGCTCTGCAAGTGTCTCGATGAGCACAGCCGTCTGGATAGTCATGTGCAGGCAGCCAGCGATACGCGCGCCTGCCAGTGGTTTTTTGCCTGCGTATTCTTCACGCAGTGCCATCAGACCCGGCATTTCGTGCTCGGCCATGGCGATTTCCTTGCGACCAAAATCGGCAAGGGTTATGTCAGCAACTTTATAGTCGCCGCCTACGTCTTTTGCGGATGCATTCATTAAAAATACTCTCTAGAAGTTATTAAATTTGTGTGAACGTACTGATCAGGAAATGCCTGCGGCTTGGCGCAGAGCGTCAGCACGATCAGTTTTTTCCCACGTAAAGTCATCCAGCTCTCGACCAAAGTGACCGTACGCTGCAGTCTGCTGATAGATAGGACGGATAAGATCGAGCATGGTCACGATGCCGTAAGGGCGCAGATCGAAGACATCACGCACAATCTGTTCAATACGACGATCATCGATCTTGCCGGTACCAAACGTCTCTATTGAAATAGAGGTGGGCTCTGCCACGCCAATAGCGTAGGACACTTGAATTTCGCACTTGTCAGCAAGACCTGCTGCCACGATGTTCTTGGCAACATAGCGTCCCGCATAAGCTGCAGAGCGATCCACCTTGGACGGGTCTTTTCCTGAGAAAGCACCACCACCGTGGCGTGCCATACCACCGTAGGTGTCAACAATGATCTTACGGCCCGTTAAGCCACAATCGCCCACTGGACCACCAATGACAAAGTTACCCGTAGGGTTGATGTGTACAGAATCTTTGGGGCAAGCTGCCAACCAGTCGGCAGGCAGTACTGGCTTGAAGATATGCTCCATTACCGCTTCGCGCAAATCGGGTAATGAAATTTCAGGGTTGTGCTGAGTAGAAAGCACAAGCGCATCGATTCCCACGGGCTTGCCATTCTGGTAGCGCAAGGTAACCTGACTTTTCGCATCGGGGCGCAACCAAGCCAATGTGCCATCACGTCGCACACGGCTCTGCTGTTCTACCAGGCGATGCGCAAACGTCACAGGTGCAGGCATGAGCACGTCTGTCTCGTTAGTGGCATAGCCGAACATTAATCCTTGGTCGCCAGCGCCCTGCTTCTCCAGTTCGTCTCGATCAACGCCCTGTGCGATGTCGCTAGACTGCTTGCCAATGCCGTTAAGTACAGCACATGTCTCGCCGTCGAAACCGACGTCTGAGCTGTCGTAGCCGATGCCAATGACCGTCTCACGAACCAGCTTTTCAAGATCGACCCACGCAGAGGTGGAGATCTCACCGGCGATGACCACCAACCCGGTTTTTACCAATGTCTCACAAGCCACTCGTGCTGACTTATCCTGCTTCAAAATAGCATCTAGGACGGCATCAGAGATCTGATCCGCCATTTTGTCAGGATGCCCCTCTGAAACCGACTCAGAGGTAAAAATGTAGTCATTCGCCATTAACTGCTTCTCTGTAAATTTGCTGTTGCCAATATTGTACCCATAAACACATAAAGATGTGTTTATATGAGTGTCACATAGCGGCAATTGTCCGTTGCAGATCAAGCGTCATGTGCAAATTTTCCCTGATTGTGTATTTGTGTGACAGTGCGCAGGTAGGCGGCAGCCCAAGAACAGAGGCATCGGGCCGATGGCGGCCCCGAAAAGATGCGGTGTGCCTGCCAGTTATTTTCATAGCATTCGGCGAATAGATCAGGGACTACTCACCAAGACTTCCTTCTCTGATGGCAACACTGTACCGAGAGGCTGCACGGCGGAAATGGAATTACACTCACTCTATTATCTCTACCACGCAGACTCCCAGGAAGCTGTCCGAGTGCGATAATACGGTTACGACTAGTATCTGATAGCAGCCTTTAGCTCTATGACATCTCAACAACTTGCACAAACCCTGGCATCTCACCCGATCAGTCGGCGATGGCCTGCCAGCGACCCCGATGTGTTGCAGCTTTACTCGTTCCCAACACCTAATGGCGTCAAAGTGTCCATCGCTCTGGAAGAGATGGGTATTGCTTACGAACCCCATCTTGTGAAGATCAGCGGCGATCAGCACACCCCGGAGTTTCTCAGCCTAAACCCGAATAATAAAATCCCGGCCATCCTGGATCCAACCTCACCCGACGGCAAACTCATCGCACTCTGGGAATCTGGCGCCATTCTTATCTATCTTGCAGAAAAGAGCGAAATGTTTCTGCCAACCGACGCCACAACGCGCGCGGCCACCTATCAATGGTTGATGTTCCAGATGGGGGGATTGGGGCCGATGATTGGGCAATACGGGTATTTCGCCCGCTTCGCAGGCAAGGAGATTGAAGACCCACGACCAAAACAACGCTATGTGGATGAGGGCCGTCGACTACTGGGAGTGCTTGATCGTCAGCTTGCACACAACGAATTTGTCACTGGCAGCAGCTATACCATCGCCGATATAGCCATCTATCCCTGGCTTTGGGCAGCGCGTGACAACTACAAAGCCGGTGACGATATGGATCTCGATTCGTTTGAGCACACCATGAGCTATCTGGAGCGATGCCTGCTACGACCAGGTGTGGAAAAAGCGCTAAATATACCGGCGCGTGAATAGCACTTGCCATTTGGGTGAACACTTGGGTAAACACTTAAAAAACACGACTAGGCAGTTTTGCGTCCGGACTTCAGGCCCAGCCAACGCATGACGCGCGCAAAAC
>JALZVU010000289.1 GCA_023301795.1 Granulosicoccus sp. | reverse complement strand
ACAAAGCTCCAGCCGCGGTGTTTTAGTTGTTTAGACAGGAGGCTCGATTCTGCGGTGAAGGGGTTGTTCTTCAGCCAGGATAGGGTGACCTTTTCTGGCCGATCAGTGCAGGCAGGCTCAAATTCCCGACAAAGCCCAGCCAGCGAGATTCCTTCCGACTGAAGTTCAACAAACCTGTGTGCATTATTGATTGTTGATTCGATTTTTCGGCGATTACGGATAATCTTCTTATTCGAAAGAAGCCTGCGAATTTCTGGCTCACCAAACTGCACAAGTCTGTGGGGTTTGAAATCATAGAAAGCCTCGCGCAGGTCCAATCTTCGATGCAATATAGTACGCCAACTCAAGCCAGACTGAAAACCCTCGAGGCAGACTTTTTCAAAGAACGTGTGGTCGTCGAACATGGGCACGCCCCATTCCGTATCATGGTAACGACTGTAGAGAGGGTCGTTTAGTGGTACAGGGCAGCATTCACGTTTTGCTGTGATCAATGATGTGTGTTTATGCGTTGTATTCACAAAGGCGTTGAATCCGGTTAAACTAACGAGCTGATTAATGCCAGCTGTGGCATGCAAAGCCGATTAAAAGTAGTTTACGGGCTTGAACAGCGGAAATAAAACCTGAGAGCTGTGGTTATCCTGAAAATTAGGTGCTATCATGGCGCGCTAACTTGCTTGACGTGTTCATCCCGTCAGGTTTGATTTTTTTTGGGTGAGTACGTACTTAGGTGCTCACTATAGATCCGGGCAACATGTCCTGAGTCGCACATACTGCCGCCGCATCCTGGCCTTCATGGCCCCAAGCGGAAGGTTAGGTGCTTCTTTTAGTCATGCTAGCTCGTTATAAAAAGTGTTGGAGAAAACGATGACTCTTGGTGTGGTTGGCCGCAAGCTCGGCATGACTCGCGTGTTTGATGATGCAGGCATTTCAACGCCTGTAACTGTCATCGAGGTAGAAAAGAATCGCGTGACCGCTCGAAAGTCGGTTGAGCGAGATGGCTACGTCAGTGTGCAGGTGACAACGGGAAGTAAGAAAGCCAGTCATTTATCGAAAGGTGAAGCTGGTCACTTTGCGAAGGCAGGTGTGGGTGCAGGTCGCGGCCTTTGGGAGTTTCGGCTCGAGGGCGATGAAGGTGCTGCGCTTGAGGTAGGTGGTGAGTTCGGGATGGAGTTGTTTGAAGCCGGTCAGAAAGTTGACGTAACTGGCACTAGCATCGGTAAGGGATTTGCTGGCGGTGTCAAACGGCACAACTTCCAAATGCAGGACGCTACTCACGGTAACTCTCTATCGCACAGAGCGCCTGGCTCGATCGGCCAAAACCAAACACCTGGTCGCGTATTCAAGGGTAAGAAGATGGCTGGTCACATGGGCGCTGTTCGCCGTACCACCCAGAATCTTCAAGTCGTTCGGATTGATGAGGGTCGCGCAGTAATTCTTGTCAAAGGTGCAATTCCAGGGGCGGATGGAAGCGATGTAATCATCAAGCCGGCCGTCAAGCAGAAGAAAGCAAAGAGTTAAGACGATGGACTTAAAAACACACAGCGGTGGCACGGTAACAGTCGCCGATTCGGTTTTCGGCGCCACCTACAACGAAGGTCTGGTTCACCAGATCGTGACAGCTTATTTGGCTGCTGCTCGTTCTGGAAATGCTGCTCAGAAAACCCGATCAGAAGTTCGTGGTGGCGGTGCTAAGCCTTGGCGTCAGAAAGGAACTGGACGCGCTCGAGCTGGTACTTCAAGGAGCCCTATCTGGACTGGTGGTGGCGTAACGTTTGCTGCCAAGCCACGTGATTACTCACAAAAAGTTAACAAGAAGATGTATCGCGGCGCGATCAGATCTATCTTGTCTCAGGCAGCGGCAGAAGGCCGTCTGATTGTTGTTGATTCGCTAGAGGTCGCTGAGGCGAAAACTAAGGCGATGAAGGCAAAGATGGCTGAGTTAGGTGTCGAGAAGGTTTTGTTTCTCATGGAAGATGTCAGTGAGAATGTCTACCTGGCGAGCAGAAACATTCCTTATGTCCAAGTACTCGATGTAGAAGGCGTTGATCCCGTCAGTTTGGTCCGTTTCCCTCACATCGTAGCAACCGAAGCAGCTATCAAGCAGCTTGAGGAGCGTTTAGCATGAATGATCAACGACTCTACCAAGTGTTGATAGCGCCACATGTTTCTGAAAAGACAGCTATAGCTGCGGAGATGGAAGGGCGTCATACCTTTCGAGTGGCTAAGGACGCATCGAAACTTGAAGTTCGAAAAGCTGTTGAAAAGCTTTTCGAGGTTGAAGTGCGCAGTGTGCAGATTTTAAACGTGAACGGCAAGACCAAGCGATTTGGGTCTAGCGAAGGTAAGCGTTCGGATTGGAAAAAAGCAATTGTTCGCCTTGCTGAAGGGCAGGACATTGACTTCATGGGAGTTGAGAGTTAGTCATGGCACTGGTCAAATCGAAACCCACATCACCGGGTAAACGCTTTCAAGTCCGAGTTGTTAACAAGGAGCTCTCAAAAGAGGGTCCTTACGAGCCTTTAGTCGAAAGCCTTAGCAAGTCTGGCGGACGAAACAACAAAGGCCGGATAACCACACGTCATATAGGTGGTGGTCACAAGCGACGTTATCGCGTAATAGATTTCAAGCGTACCAAAGACGGTATTCCAGCTATTGTGGAACGTCTGGAGTACGATCCAAATCGTACAGCCAACATCGCATTGCTTAAGTATGCTGATGGTGAAAGACGTTACATTCTTGCTCCTAAGGGCGTTTCAGTCGGCACTCCGATCATGTCGGGTCGTGAAGCTCCTATAAAGCCAGGTAATTGTTTGCCACTTGCGAACGTTCCTGTTGGTTCAACTATTCACGCAATCGAGCTGAAGCCCGGGCGCGGTGCACAGGTTGCTCGAAGTGCAGGCGCCGCAGTGCAGCTTGTTGCTCGTGAAGGCATGTACGCAACTGTCAGGCTCAGGTCTGGAGAGATGCGCCGGGTGCAAACTGACTGTCGCGCAACAATTGGTGAAGTAGGCAACGCTGAGCATGCATTGCGTAAGTTGGGTAAAGCAGGTGCTTCACGCTGGCGCGGTGTCAGACCCACGGTTCGCGGTGTTGCAATGAACCCGGTTGATCACCCGCATGGCGGTGGTGAGGGACGTACTTCAGGTGGTCGTCACCCAGTTAGTCCTTGGGGAACACCTACCAAAGGGTATAAAACCCGATCAAATAAACGTACCGACGGCATGATTGTTCGTCGTCGCAGCAAGAAATAGAGGTAGACACCATGCCACGTTCCCTTAAGAAAGGTCCATTTGTCGATTATCACCTTATAAAGAAGGTGGAAGAGGCGAGAGCATCTAACAGCAAGCGTCCTATCAAGACTTGGTCGCGCCGCTCTATGATTCTTCCAGATATGGTTGGTTTCACCATTGCGGTTCATAATGGCCGAGTGCATGTGCCGGTTCTGGTTTCCGAAAATATGGTTGGCCACAAGTTGGGTGAGTTCTCTGCAACTCGTACCTACAAAGGCCACGTAGCAGACAAAAAATCGAGATAGTCATGCAAGTCGAATCCACACTAAAGATGGCGCGCATTTCGCCCCAAAAAGTTCGCTTGGTAGCCGACCAAATTCGCGGTTTACCGGTTGAGGGTGCATTGGAAGTTCTTACCTTCAGCGAGAAGAAGGCGGGTGCTCTGATCAAGAAGCTGGTTGACAGCGCAATTGCCAACGCCGAGCATAACGAAGGCGCAGATATAGACGATTTGAAGGTGTCTGGTGTCCAAGTCAATGCGGGTCCCGTCATGAAGCGGTTACGAGCAAGAGCTAAGGGTCGTGCAAATAGAATTTTGAAGCGTACAAGCCATATTACTGTGACCGTTTCGGACGGCAGGAGCTAGACGATGGGTCAGAAAGTACATCCAATTGGTATTCGCCTGGGTATTTCTCAGGATTGGAACTCTACCTGGTATGCGGGCAGCGAAGATTACGCAAACTACCTGAACGACGACATTAAGATCCGCGGGTTTCTGAAGAAGGAACTTTCGCATGCTTCTGTTAGCCGGATTCAGATTCAGCGTCCAGCAAAATCCATCATCATCACGATTCACTCGGCTCGTCCGGGTATCGTCATCGGGAAAAAGGGTGAGGATGTTGAGAAGCTGCGTAAAGCGATAGCGCGACAGCTAGCCATCAATATCAACAATGTAAAGATCAACATTGCTGAGATCCGCAAACCTGAGCTTGATGCTCAGCTGGTTGCTGAGGGAGTTGCGCAGCAACTGGAGCGTCGAGTTATGTTTCGTCGTGCTATGAAGAGAGTACTGACTAATACCATGAGACTTGGTGCTCAGGGTGTGAAGATTGCCGTATCCGGCCGCCTTAATGGCGCTGAGATAGCACGAAGAGAGTGGTATCACGACGGGCGAGTTCCTCTTCACACACTTCGTGCTGATATCGACTATGGCGTTGCCGAAGCACACACTACATACGGTGTTATCGGTATAAAGGTCTGGATTTGTCACGGTGAAGTATTTGACCTTGAAGAGAAAAAGTCCAAAAGCGTCGCTAGCACAGCAAACAAGTAAACCAGTAATTAAAGACTGCTAACCGTTTTGGGCTGAAAGTTAACTCCGAACAGCCGCCGGTAGCAAACTAGAGCAATAAGCAATGCTTCAACCAAAACGTACGAAATTCAGAAAGCAACATACGGGTCGCAATCGCGGTCTGGCGCAGAACGGAAACAAGGTCAGCTTCGGCGAGTACGGACTGAAAGCGACAGCGCGTGGTCGACTAACTGCTAGGCAGATAGAGTCCGCAAGACGGGCAATGACCAGGCATATCAAGCGTGGTGGTAAAATCTGGATCCGAATTTTTCCTGACACACCTGTAACCAAAAAGCCTATCGAAGTTCGTATGGGTAAAGGTAAAGGCAATGTTGAATACTGGGTAGCCAAGATTCAACCTGGGAAAATGTTGTATGAAATGGAAGGTGTCACGGAAATCGTTGCACGAGAAGCATTCGCTCTGGCTGCTGCAAAGCTGCCCATTGCTACCACCTTTGTTATAAGGACTGCAGCGTAATGGCTAATGCACACGTTACCGAGCTGACTGCAAAGTCAGTTGACGAATTAAATACTGAGCTGAACGGTTTATTCCGTGAACAGTTCAATCTGCGAATGCAGAGCGGATCTGGTCAAGATGTAAAGCCGCACAACCATAAGCGTGTCCGTCGTGAGATAGCACGTATAAAGACCATTATTCATCAGAAGCAATCAGTGGAAGGCTGAAAATGAGCGATCAGAACCAGGCAGCCGACACTAGCGAAGGCGCAAAGAGCGGGCGAACAGTAGTTGGTCGCGTTACGAGCAACAAGATGGAGCAGACTGCAACCGTACAGGTTGAACGTCGGATAAAGCACCCCATCTACGGCAAGTACATGCGTCGCAGCAAGAAGTATCATGTGCATGATGAGAAGAACGAGCTGAGGATTGGCGATGTTGTTCAGATCAAAGAATGCCGCCCGATGTCCAAGACAAAATCTTGGATGCTAGACAAGGTGCTGACCGTCGCTGCCGAATAGGTAGTGAGCGTCGCATTTCATAAATAAGCATGGACTGGAACAAGAGTAGCGTCCGATGATTCAAATGCAGACTGTCCTTAATGTGGCAGACAATAGTGGCGCGCGCCGAGTTCAGTGCATAAAAGTACTGGGCGGCTCGCACCGTCGATATGCCCGCGTCGGGGATGTCATCAAGGTTAGTGTCAAGGATGCTATCCCTAGAGGCAAGGTAAAAAAAGGTGAGGTGTATAACGCTGTCGTTGTGCGCACCGCTAAGGCTATCCGCCGTCGCGATGGATCAGCGATTCGCTTTGATGCCAATGCAGCAGTAATTCTCAATGCAAAGCTCGAACCTGTCGGAACTCGCATATTCGGACCTGTTACTCGTGAGTTGCGTACTGAAAAGTTTATGAAGATCGTGTCTTTAGCACCTGAAGTGCTATAGAACGCGCGCACCGAGACTACAGATTATGCAACGTATCAAACAGGGCGACGACGTAATAGTACTCGCTGGTAAAGACAAGGGCCGTCGCGGCAAAGTCGAGTCAGTTCTCGATGACCGCGTATTAGTTGACGGCATCAACCTAGTCAAGAAGCACGCCAAGGGAAACCCACAAATGGGTGATCCGGGTGGCATTCAGGAAAAGGAGTTGTCCATACACATCTCCAACGTGGCGCTATTCAATCCTTCAAGTAAGAAGGGTGGGCGCATTGGTTTTCGAACAGATGAAGACGGAAAGAAGGAGCGTTTTTTCTGCGCTGACTCTTCTTCCGTTGACGGTTGAGTAACATGGCAAGGTTGATTTCAGAATATAGGGAAAAGATTGTTCCTTTAATGATGGAGGAGCATAAGTACCAAAGCGTCATGCAGGTTCCTCGCATCCAAAAAATCACTCTGAACATGGGTTTGGGTGAGGCTTTAGGTGATAAAAAGGTTCTTGAGCATGCCGTAAAGGACATGACTGCTATTGCCGGACAGAAGCCTGTTGTAACGGTTGCTCGAAAGTCTATCGCTGGATTCAAGATTCGCGACGGTTATCCCATCGGTGCCAAGGTCACTCTGCGTCGTGAACGCATGTACGAATTCCTTGACAGGCTTGTTGCTGTATCAATACCGCGTATCCGTGATTTCCGTGGAATCAATCCAAAGTCATTCGATGGTCGCGGCAATTACAGCATGGGTGTTAAGGAACAGATCATCTTTCCTGAGATTGATTACGACAAAATTGACGCGATGAGGGGGTTGGATATCACTATTACAACCACAGCTAGGTCTGACGCTGAGGCGCTCTCTTTGCTCAAGAAGTTTAACTTCCCCTTCCGCACATAGGCCTCGCGAACATGGCAAAGAAATCAATGATTGCTCGCGAGAGCAAGCGTACAAAATTAGTGGCGCAGCACGCTGAAAAGCGGGCAGCCTACAAAGCTACTGTCACATCTGATGACAGCAGCTACGATGAAAAGATGGCTGCGATGACTGCTTTGCAGAAATTGCCCAGAGATTCGTCACCAGCGCGTCAACGTAACCGTTGCCGTATCACGGGTAGACCTCACGGGTACTATCGGAAGTTTGGCCTAAGTCGTAACAAACTAAGAGAAGCTGCTATGCGCGGTGATGTTCCTGGTTTAGTTAAGGCGAGTTGGTAGGAGATTTATCATGAGTATGTCTGACCCCATTGCTGACATGTTGACCCGTATTCGTAACGGCCAGCAAGCTCGCAAGGTATCGGTATCCATGCCTGCAGCTAAGCTGAAAAGTAGCGTAGCGAAGGTGTTGCAGGACCAAGGTTATGTAGGAAGTTTCTCCACTGCTGCCGATACTGGAAAGCCAACATTAACTATCGAACTGCGGTATTTCGATGGAAGCCCCGTTATCGACAAGATCAAGCGGATCAGCCGGCCTGGTCTTCGACAGTACAGCGCGGCCAGTGACATACCTGACGTTATGGGTGGCCTGGGTATTTCTGTTATTTCTACCTCTCATGGAGTCATGACGGGTAAAGAGGCGAGAGCCAAAGGTTATGGCGGCGAAATTATCTGCACCGTCAGTTAATTCAATCGCCCCGAGGAACAAACAATGTCACGCGTAGCAAAACAACCGATCGATATACCCAAGGGTGTAGAGGTCACAATTACTGGGCAATCGGTTAGTGCCAAAGGTCCTAAGGGACAAGAAACTGTTGACGTTCACGAAAGTGTGCTGCCAGTGCTCGACGGTGCTGTTTTAGGTGTATCAACAGCTAAGCCAGACAGTAAAGCCTTGGCAATGGCTGGAACCATGCGTTCTTTGCTCAACAACCTTGTCGTCGGTGTTAGTACTGGGTTTGAGAAGAAGCTTGAGCTTAGAGGCGTTGGTTACAGGGCTCAGGCTCAAGGCAATGCTCTCAATCTAACACTCGGCTTCTCGCATCCTGTAGTGCATAAGGTGCCTGAGGGAGTAAAAGTTGAGACCCCAAGCCAGACTGAGGTGATTGTCAGTGGCACCAACAAGCAGATTGTTGGACAGGTAGCAGCCGACATTCGAGGCTATCGACCTCCTGAGCCTTATAAGGGCAAGGGCGTGCGATACGTTGGCGAATACGTTGCCATGAAAGAAGCCAAGAAGAAGTAGAGTCGCGAATAATGGACAAGAAAACAAACCGATTACGCCGTGCCAAGCGAACTCGTGCGAAGATACGCGAGCTAGCGGTTCCCCGGCTGACAGTACACCGCACACCGCGTCATATTTACGCGCAGGTTATCGACGCCGACGGAAGTCGAGTGTTGGCAGCGGCTTCTACTGTTGGCAAGGACCTGCGTGGCGACGTCAAGAATGGCGGAAACGTAGACGCTGCAACTTCAGTAGGCAAGAGCATTGCTGAAAAGGCTGTTGCTGCGGGAATTAGCCAGGTCGCTTTTGACAGGGCCGGATTCAAATATCACGGCCGCGTTAAGGCGCTCGCCGATGCAGCTCGTGAAAACGGTCTGAAATTTTAAGACAGCCTGACGGCTACAACCAGAAAGGCTCGGATATATTCGTATGGCACAGAACGATTACAACCAAAGCAGCGACGGCTACATTGAAAAGCTTGTCACAATAAACCGCGTTGCTAAAGTGGTTAAAGGTGGACGACAATTTGGCTTTACAGCCCTGACCGTGGTTGGTGACGGCAACGGTCGTGTTGGCTTGGGGTATGGCAAGGCTCGAGAAGTGCCTTTGGCTATACAAAAAGCAATGGAGAAGGCTCGGAGAGACATGAAGACCGTCTCGCTAAACGACGGAACCTTGCAGTACGCACTCAAAGGGCGTCACGGTGCGGCCCGCGTTTACATGCAGCCCGCATCTGAAGGTACGGGCATCATTGCCGGTGGTGCAATGAGAGCAGTGTTCGAGGCTGTTGGCGTTCGGAATGTATTGGCCAAGATCATTGGTACCAATAACCCGATTAATGTTGTGCGGGCGACTATCAACGGTCTAAGCACGATGCAGAGCCCTGAGTCTGTGGCCGCAAAACGCGGTAAGACTGTTGCTGAAGTCAAAGGGGAATAGTGTATGAGTGCTAAGACTGTAAAAGTTACGCTGATCAAAAGCATGAACGGCCGACTCAAGAATCATATCGCGAGCGTTCGTGGTTTGGGTCTCCGCCGTATGCATCAGACTGTCGAGGTAATCGACACACCTGAAAACCGCGGCATGATGAACAAAGCGTATTACATGCTCCGAATTGAAGAGTAGTTCCACTCTTTAAGGTACTACCACTACTAAATTGTTCAGCCGGTTCTGCTCCTTCATCGGAGATTGTGGACCGAGCTGGGTACTATGCCGGACTGCTCCGGATTTGATCGAAGAGTTAAAAAGCTAATGAGTCTCAATAATTTGAAGCCGGCTTCAGGCAGTCGCAAGATTGCCAACCGCGTCGGTCGTGGTATCGGGTCGGGTAACGGCAAGACGTGTGGACGCGGACACAAGGGACAGAAATCTCGGTCTGGTGGCTGGCATAAAGTTGGATTCGAAGGCGGTCAGATGCCTATCCAGCGCAGACTGCCTAAGTTCGGCTTTACGTCACGGATGGCACGGCACTACGCTGAAGTTCGGCTCCACGAACTGGCTATGGTTGAGGGCGACGAAGTCAATGTTGCTACCTTAATAGCGGCTGGTATCGTACCTCTGCAGACCAAAACAGTGAAAATCATCCTGTCTGGCGTTATTGTAGGACCTTGCAAAGTATCTGGCTGTCGCGTCACCGGTGGTGCTAAGGCTGCCATTGAAGCTGCAGGTGGCTCCGTAGCCGAAATTGCTGCTCCAGCAGCTTAGAGGCATCGCGTCTAGCGTCTCTTTGAACTGCCCGGGATAACTAAGGTACAAATATAATGGCTGCTACCAATAACAAGTCTGCTTTGGCGGGTATAGGGGGTTCGTCTGAGCTCCAGACTCGCTTGCTGTTCGTCTTGTTCGCCATGGTTGTGTTTCGCATAGGCTCACACATAACCATTCCTGGGGTTGATCCTCGGGTGATGGCTGATCTGTTTGCTCAGCAAAGCAGCGGCATATTGGGCATGCTCAACATGTTCGGTGGCGGCGCGCTTTCTAGAATGTCTCTGTTCGCTCTGGGTGTCATGCCGTATATTTCTGCATCTATCATCATGCAGTTGATGACCCATGTCGTGCCTAAATTTGAGCAGCTTCGCAAGGAAGGCGAGAGTGGGCGGCGGGTCATTACCAAGTACACGCGGTACGGAACTCTCTTACTGGCTTCGGTTCAGGCAACAGGCATCGCAATCGCCCTGCAGAACCAAGGCGCTAGTGGTCA
>JALZVU010000288.1 GCA_023301795.1 Granulosicoccus sp. | reverse complement strand
ATGTGACGCGCGAAACAAGCTGACTACGCGAGCAAATGACGCTATGCATGCTGGCTTATATCAACAATACTTTCATCGATTGTGTTGGTTAGCACAGTGGTGTCAAACTTGATGCAAACTGTGCTTCTCTAGTATGTCTATCAGCATGGCACCAGCCTGCACACGATGCTGGGTATGTATGGCACGCGCCTTATCCGCCTCTCCAGATCGGATAGCCTTCAGCACTTTGCGATGATCCTTATTTGACTTGACAGGGCTTGGACGCATATACAACGTTAAGGCACGCACTCGTCTCACCTGATCATTGAACATATCGACGATACCTGCAATTCGTGAGTTTCCGCCAAGTTTTATCAGTTCATTGTGGAATGTTTCATCTGCAGTTGCCCAGGCTTCACGATCATCGTTTGAGAGCGCTTTGTCCATGCTGGTGATCGCTTTTTCAGCGGCATCGTACTCTTTTTTCGGCAAGTCTTTCTGTGCGGCAAACTGAACAGACAAGCCTTCAAGTTCGGTGAGAATCTGGTAAATTTCCTGCATATCCACTATGGACAGAGGAAGTATTTTTATACCACGACGAGGTCGTACTTCGAGCAGGCCCTGAGCTTCGAGAATTAGTGTTGCTTCTCTCACCGGTGTTCTCGACATGCCTAAATGAGTAGCGAGTTCACTTTCAAAATGACTTGAACCCGCGGGTAATTTACCTTCAAGGATCAGCTTTTTGATCGTTTGAATGGCTAGCTGAGTATGGGATTTTGAGCGTGCTGCGGCAGCACCTGCAACGGGTACGTCTAAATCGCCCATGTCAGACCTCAACCTTCGTTCGAATGGCTGACGATACATATATTGCAGGTTTGATATTAAAATTTCTCAAATACTCTCTGCCTGTATGTTCCAAAACGTTGCTGTCTCTTAATAAACTGGTCCCATGAGATTGTAGATTAAAAACTCATTTACCTGTAAAACCTGCTGAGTTTTGTCCGGCGAGCAGCAGATCAGCTTTTGTGCTGCCAAATGCCTGGCAATGCACACGGCCATCGCCTCCAATCCAACACCGCGATACTCACTTAATACGACGTCGACTACACGTCTTTGCTTTGGCGATTAGTGACAGGGATTTTCTTCATTATTCATTGGTAATATATTTGACTACGTATACGTTAATGTATACATTATATTTTTTGATCCCTTGAGTTCCCATGAAAAAAGCTACAGTTTCTGTGCCTCTAAAGGCGCTCCAGAAAATATCACTATTTGCATTATGTTCATGTATGGCTATACCGCTCTTTGCAAATACAGACACTACTAATTCGAACCCTTTTAATCCGGCAATAGATTTACTGCAAATTAATGATGATGTACTCGGTGACCCTGATGGATTAATGACTAAAGTCGCTGACAAAATGTTTTTGAACTCAATTGGCTATCAAGACGCATTCCTCGTTGTTGGTACATACAGTGAAAAACTTAGCAATCGATTTAATGATGGGGATGAAGGTGATATTCTGGGTTTAATGAATACACTGTATCCAAACAGTCAATGTTCGGGTAGTGACTGTGGCAAAGGTAAGTGGCTTGATGCAAATGAAGCATGGGGGCTAAATGAAAATGCTGCTGCCGTTGGACATGTTGCGCAACTGTGGAAAAACACCTTAGATTCAGACCCTCAAGCCCAAGTGTGGATTGCCGAAGGTGGTCAAGGTGCTTTCACCTTAGATGTGGCTAAACATGCAAACAATAATTTGGGAATCAGCTTGGCAACACTCAACAGCAGGGTTCACACTGTTCAGCATGCTGAGTGGAATATTGATAATTCAAGCTCGGGCGTCTATGGTTTTTCTAATAACCCGGCAGGCTCTGGCCAAATTGGACGGCAAGGTTCAGAGTCCTGGTTAGGTTCTGACAACCAACGTGGTGAATTATTTGACTATGTTCAGGTTCACTATATTCAAAGCGGTAATGGCAACAGTGGACTTGCTTTGCGCAATGATAAGGAATTCCTTGCTGACAAGTGGGAACCAAGGCTTGAAGCACCTTATGATGCTTACTGGGAAACTATGAAGGAAAGTACGGGCAAGGAAATTGATATTGTTGATTTCAGCGACAACATCATCACTTTATGGATTTTTGATGAATATCAGTCGTACTTCAATTTTGCAGATACCAATTATACCAAGCAAGAAAGACCGTTAGCATTCTTAGCACGCTTTGGTCAAGGAATCACAAATAGTAATTCGCTACCTACTGGTGCGTTTGTCATTCCTACTCCAACAAGTGATTTGCTGGCTGGTGACTCCATCAATATTGCTGTCAATGCACAAGACAGCGATGGCTCGGTTGTCCAGGTTCAGTTGTCGGTTAATGATTCGGTAATTAGTCGCGATAGTAATGCTCCCTATGCTTGGGATTCTGCGGTGTATCCTGCATTAGCTAACCTCGCTGCGGGCAACTATGCGCTGGAGGCAATTATTACGGATAACGATGGTGGTCAAAGATCTATAGCTCAGTCTATTGCGGTTAATGAAATAGTTGTTAATGGGCCAAACGTGAAACCTACTGGTACTTTTGTAAGCCCCACACCAGATCCTGAACTTAATGTTGGCGATTCAATTACCCTTTCCGTTGAAGCATTTGACAGTGATGGTGTTGTAGAAAGAGCAGCTTTGCGAATCAATGGCGTGAAAATAGCGCTCGATAAACAGCCGCCATTTGTGTTCTCCTCTGACGAATATAGCGAGCTAGCTAATTTATCAGCAGGGAGCTTTGAAGTAAGAATAGTACTTATTGATGATGACAAAGGTAGAACACCTTTAATAAGAGTATTCACTGTCCAGTAAGTTTTATATCATCATTCTTCTTAGCCTTGAAAAAAGCCTTACGTGTTTTATAAATGAGGCTTTCTTTGACTTGTGCATGACGATTTCTCAGCCGTAAACTGATGATTCTTCTTTCTCAGAATGAGCGTCTTTCCAATCCCGTCGATGGCAATTTGCTGGTTGTAGAAAACACCACTTGAATAGATATTTTCTTGTCAGGGAGCTTTTATTCAGTACTTAGTCATGAACGACTCGCGAGACTATCGTGAAAAGTGTGTATATGATTTATGAGTCATTGTTAACACCTCACATATTAGGAATGACAACTCAGACAGATGCTGTAATTGCATGTCTTCAATTTGGTAACAAACAATATAGTTATTCCATGCACATATATAAGTTCAATACATCAGTATCTTTACCGCGTGCGCCTGCTGGTAAGCTCTGCCATTTCTTTTCGATTAGCAGGATTCTTGGCAGGCGCAACCGACGCCTTTGTCTTCCGAGGTTATACCCACTAGCCATTTTTTTTGGGATATTGACTGGGCCGTTAGTGAGCGCCACCGCAGCAACTAATAAGGTTCTGGAGAACAACCAGTGGTCTATGATCTCTTTGCCGTCCGACCCCGGACCTTCGGCCACTGTTCAAACCGTGTTCGCTGATGACTTGCCCGCAAGTACTTACGGTGTTTCAGGGCAATGGGTTGTGTACGGCTTTAATCCAGTGGCCGGCGCCTATGTGGAGCTCACGTTGGCCGATTCGCTAGAAGCTGCCAAAGGATATTGGATGATCCAGGCAACCGGAAGTGCTGTGGCGCTAGATGTGCCAGCAGCCGCAACCGAATTCACTGGCATCATCAGTGAAGCCTGCCCGTCACCTGAGGGATGTATAGCCACTTCATTGAGTTCAGACGGTGCCGAAGAAACCTGGCATTTGCTTGGCCGTGCAGGTGACTTTTCACTACCACTCTCGAGCACAAGGGTATTTACTGAAAATGACATATGCAATTTTGGATGCTCACCAACGCAGGCAAATAGTAGGAACCTTATGCACGACCACTTTTTTTCCTACGACGAGGCTAGCGGCAACTATTTGGATATAAATCAGACTCAGTTCCTGGAGCCGTGGTCAGCCTATTGGGTAGCGGTCTTGCCACGTACCCGTCTACTTCCGGGAGAGTGGTTGCAACCCATCTTTACACCCGGTACCACTAGCGTAACCACAGCTCAGCGAGATGCTGCCCGTTTGCTAAACCAGGCAAGTTTCGGCCCTACCGAGGACCAGATAAACCGTGTCATACAATTAGGTGGCGCATCCGCGTGGATAGACGATCAACTGGCGAAATCCCCCACGCTACATTTACCTGTGGTCAACGCTCGTTTCCCGGATGTCGCCGATGGCCATATTGGCCGTTATTACGCGTTTTGGGATCATGCTTTACGAGCCGAGGATCAGCTTCGACAGCGTGTTGCCTTTGCGCTTAGTGAGATCATGGTGGTGTCTGATCGGTCCAATATTGTGGGAAATCACGGGCAAAGTCTAACAGCGTACTACGATGTACTTGTGAACAACGCGTTCGGCAACTTCCGAACACTAATAGAACAGGTAACGCTCAGCCCGGCAATGGGTGTTTATTTAAGCATGCTCGCCAACAGTAAACCTGATAATGCCACTGGGCGCCGAGCCGATGAAAACTACGCTCGGGAAATCATGCAACTATTTACCATCGGGCTGGTGGAGCTCAACGAGGATGGAACCCCTAAAGAAGGTGAGCCAGCGACCTACACACAAACCGACGTTGAAAACCTGGCTCGTATCTTTACTGGCTGGTCATGGAATGCGTTGCAGTGGGAAGACGATCCGAGAAACGGCTGGAGACGTGGCGAAAACGCATTTGTGAGTCCAATGAAAGCATTCGCCGCCCATCACGATATGGATGAAAAAATATTTTTGAATGTGCCCTTTGCTGCTGGTCAAACCGCGCAAGAGGACCTTGCGCAATCACTGAATCTGCTCTCGGACCATCCGAACGTGGGTCCGTTTATAAGTCGCCAACTCATCCAGAGACTAGTAACGAGCAATCCGTCCAATGCCTACGTTGCTCGTGTGGCTGCTGTTTTTGATCGTAACGCTGGAGGTGAGCGTGGTGACCTCGGCGCTGTGGTCAAGGCCATTCTGATGGACGACGAGGCACGCAGCACCAATACAGTCCAGCGTAGTGATTACGGAAAATTGCGTGAACCTGTCCTAAGGTTGTCACACCTATGGCGTGCGTTTAACATGCAAGACGATGTGAATATGGGCTACAACAACGGCAATCAGTTGTCCCAACATGCGCCGCTTACTGCGAACTCAGTCTTCAATTTCTTCAGCCCAACGTTTAGCCCGCAAGGTGCAATGCGGGATGCCAAACTTGTCGCACCTGAGTTTCAAATAAACAGTGAAACCACTATCAACAACGTGAACACGACGTTCATGAATATGATCCAGGATGATAGCTTTAATAGCTTCTTCCCGGCTCGTCTGGATTTGGATGCTGAGCGAGCGCTTCTGGACTCGCCGCAAGGCCTGATCAATCGACTGGATCTGGTACTTTTCGCAGGGGATATGCCGCCAGAGATGCGCCGACTCCTAGTGCGCTACCTTGCAGAAAACGACGACCCTGAGGACATATCCCGTGAACGATTGTTGCGTGATGTGGTAGCGCTGACATTTCTGTCGGCAGACTACGTCATTCAGCGTTGAACAACGCCATTACCCAATTGCACTACCAAGGAACTTTATCCACATGCCGAATAAAACTCGACGAGACTTCCTACAATGGAATCTCGCTCTCGCTGCTACCTTGGCACCGGGTCTGGGTATGGTTAATGCCATGCGCCCGATACATGCTGCTAGTGTATCGGGCGGCTACAAAGCGCTAGTCTGTGTTTATCTGGCAGGAGGGAATGATTCGTTTAACATGTTTGTGCCTTACGACGGGACGGCTCATACCAATTACGCAACGGCAAGGCAGAATCTTGCCATCCCAACGGCAGATCTTCTTCCGGTGAGCCCTGATTCTGGAGGGGGCATCAGACATGGCTTTCACAAGAACATGCCCGGTGCTAAAAACTTGTTTGATACCGGCTCGATGGGTGTTGTGTCCAACCTGGGGACCCTCATTGAGCCAATAACCAAAGGTGAATACGAATCCAATACCAACAACATCCCTGCACGCCTTTTTTCACACAACGACCAGACAGATCGTTGGATGGCAGCTGATGCGAACAATCGCTTTGGTCAGGGCTGGGCAGGACGTATGATGGACATGCTTTACGACAATGCAGCAGTTCCTCGTCCATCGCCCAGTATCAGCATTGGTGGTAATAATCTATGGCAAAGTGGCCAAGATGTGCTGCTGTATGAGATGAATGATCAGGGCGCGGGCTCAACACGGTTGCCATTTCATGGTGGAGCATTCAAGTTAAACGATGCTTACACGCAAGCTAGTGCAACTGCTGTGAAAAATGCTAACCTTTTGGTCGCCGAACATGCGCTGAGGCAGTCACGCGCCATCGAGTTCAGCAGCTTCGTCAACGATGCTCTGGTGAATGCGCCCAGTTTTGAAAATGAGTTTACTGACGAGCGTTTAAGTGCGCAGCTTAGAATGGTGGCCAGGTTAATTGCCGTGCGTGATCAGCTAGACCCAGAGCAGACCGTCAATCGCCAAGTGTTTTTCGTGCGCCTGGGAGGTTGGGACACACACGCTGTGCAAAATGGAGACGCTGAAGACAGTCATCCTAATTTGCTAGGCAAACTGGATGCAGCCATAACTTCCTTCCAGGGCGCTCTGGCGAGCATGAATATGCAACAACAAGTGACCACGTTTACCGCTACAGAATTTGGTCGATCACTAACGCCTAATGGCAGTGGTACTGACCATGGCTGGGGCGGCCATAGCCTGGTAATGGGAGGTGCCGTTTCCGGGAATGCAATACACGGAATCCTGCCTGAACTCGCTATCAATAGCGACGACACCGTAGAAAACAACCGAATCATTCCCACAAGCTCTGTCGATCAATACGGTGCAACTCTTGCACGATGGTTTGGCATGAATGAAAACGAAATTGATTACCTGTTTCCAAACCTAGGTAATTTCCTCCAACGTGATCTGGGTTTCATGCAAGGATGAAAGCCAAGTTTTGT
>JALZVU010000287.1 GCA_023301795.1 Granulosicoccus sp. | reverse complement strand
AAGCCAAAATTGCGTCGTTCGAATTCTCGAAATTCAACTTAAAAAGGGATTCTCCTATTTCATGCATTTTTCGATGTGGTTCTTCTATTGCCTGAAAATGTTTCCTACCAGATAACTCTTTATTCTCCATCAGTGGCTTGAATGCCTGCACAGGCACGTGATCGTATCATCATCATCATCACTAATGTCAAATGCAGCAGATTGCGACGGCCACGTTCAGCGACCCATCCAACCCCCATCCACGGTAATGATTGTGCCATGCAGGTAGTTTGATGCATCGGAGGCGAGAAACACCACAGGACCACCAAAGTCTTTGGGCTCGCCCCAACGCCCGGCAGGGATTCGCTCCAGGATGGCGTCGTGTCTTTGTGTATTGTCTTGCAGGGCTTGTGTGTTGTCAGTACGTATGTACCCAGGTGCAATTGCATTGACGTTGACTCCTTTGGAGCCCCACTCATTGGCCAGTGCCATGGTCAACTGACCAATTCCACCTTTACTCGCGCTATAGCCTGGCACGGTGATACCACCTTGAAACGTCAACAGGGAAGCGGTAAAAATAATCTTGCCGCTCCCGCGTTCGATCATGCTTCGACCGATTTCACGCGTCAAGATAAATTGCGCTGACAGGTTTACCTCGATGACCTCGTCCCAGAATGCATCGCTGTGCTCAGCGGCGGGTGCCCGTTTTATTGTTCCAGCATTGTTCACCAGGATGTCAATGGCAACTGAGCGCTGTTGAAGGATCTTGATAAAACTCGTTAATGCGGCACGGTCTGAAAAATCACAAGCATGTCCTTCGAATTGACGACCCAATTTAGTCACCGCTTTGCCGACATCACTGCCATCAGGTTCAAGTGTGGCGCTGACACCGATGATGTCGGCACCAGCCTCAGCAAGTGCGATTGCCATGGCCTTACCGATACCGCGCTTACAGCCGGTGACCAGCGCTGTCTTACCGCTAAGATTGAATTGCTCTAGCACGCTCATCAGGCTATCTCTGAGTTACGACGAATCAGCATCTGCATGGTTGCTATGTTTCCAGCCAGCTTCGCACGGGCGATCAGAATACATAACTTATCGTGTAGTAGCAATTGCGACTGCGCTAGAGACAGAGTCGGTGCTTGGTATTGGCGTTATTCAGCGATTTGCGTACGAATAACTGAGACGGATGATGAGATAGATTTGCTTTCGGGTGTCGTCCAGATACTGTGGTCGTTCACATTTAACGTCACGGTTACTTCATTCACCTTCAGGGAAAATAAATTGCCTGCGATATTTGCGCGCAGGGTTTCAACGTTCATAAAACACCCCGCATTTTTCTTTACAGCCTACTCAAGCTTGTATCCAACTCCGTAAATAGTTTGAATAATTTCATTGCCGTTCATCACATCAGATAGTTTTTTTCTTACATTTTTAACGTGACTATCGATAGTTCGGTCGCTGACTATTCGGCCATCCAGATAGCTTGACTGAATTAGATTGTCTCTGGTATACACTCTGCCGGGATGGGTCATCAGTGTTTTCAATAAACGGAATTCCACCGGTGTCAGATTCAATACCACCTCACTAACGGTACATTGAAAATTATCCGGGGACAAAACAACTCCGCGATATGCAATTTTATCATTGGCAGATTCAAGAGAGTATTTCTGCACCCGGCGTAGTATTGTCTGGACTCGGGCAACCACTTCACGAGGCAGGAAGGGTTTGCAGACATAATCATCAGCGCCCGTCTCCAAGCCGATCAGCCGATCTATTTCATCAACTCGAGCAGTGAGCATAAGAATCGGTACGGTAGAAAATTGCCTAAGCTCTTTGCATATGCTCAAACCGTCCTTGCCGGGTAACATGAGATCCAAAATGACAAAATCAGGCTTGTTTTTTTGTATGGTTTCTACTGCATTCTTTCCGTCATACAAAGCCGTGACCTTGAACCCGGCATTGTCCAGGTAGTCCACCAATATCTGCGCAATTTTTTCATCATCTTCAACGACAATGATGTGTGTGTGGTTCATATTAGTTTTGTACTACAGCTGGAAATTGAATATCAATACACAATCCACCTAAGCTTGAAGGGAACGCCTCGATCGTACCTTGATGTGCAGTCACAATGTTTTTGCATATTGCCAGTCCCAAGCCGGCGCCTGCAGTATGGCGACTTCGAGATGCATCTTGACGATAAAGAGGATCGAACAATCTATCGCACTCAGCTGCTTCAACACCTGGCGGTGTGTCTTCCAGGCACAGGCGAATCTTCCCGTTTTTCTGAGTAAGCATGATGTCTATCTGACCCGGTGAGTCGGTATAAGATAACGCGTTGCAAATAAGATTTAGAAACAATTGATCAAGGCGCTGAGCGTCTGCGCTTATATAAGCATCTGCGCCTTTAGACACACGAATCTCAATGCCCTGTGCTTGGGCACGTTGTCGTAAGCTCTTGCTCGCGCTCTCTAGACTATCCCGAATATTTATCGTGCTGAACGAGTATCGCAAGCCTCCAATATCAGATAGAGACAATTGATATAGATCATCGACAAGGTTGCGTAGTCGGGCTACTTCCTGATCAAGCGAGTGGATCTGCTCAATTCCCAGAGGACGAATGCCATCTTTTAGTGTTTCAATTTCACCGGTTAGCACTGTAATGGGAGTACGAAGTTCATGCGAAATATCCGCTAGCCAACGGCGCCTCGATGATCTGTTTTCCTCAAGTTGTAACGCAAGCTTATCCAGATCACCCATCAGTTGCCCGAATTCATCGGTGTTGGCTTGATTGAACCGAGTCTCGTATTGCCCGTTTGATAACCGTGAAACCCCTGAGATCATACGATTAACGGGGGCCAATAACGCGTTGGTAAGTAACCAAGACACCAGGGACGCAAGCACTAGCGCGGCCATGCCAATTGAGAAACTGGAGGTAAGCTGTTGCCTGGAAAACGCTGTATTTTGGGGTGAATCAAAGTGGCGTTCAGGTGAGCTTACTAACTCCCCAATAGTTTTTCCGTCAATCAGCACTAGAGCTTCATGTCTGCTTGAGGTGCTATCAAAACTTGACGAGCCAGCTATCAGCAGACCATCTGCGTTGTACAACGACGTCTTTGGTCCAAATCCTGGTCTGCCACGCGCAGGTGGAGAGCCAGATTTTTTCCACGGGGGAGGTGGAGGACGATCTGCTCGATTTGGGCCGGGCTTCCCGTCTACGGTAGGGGCAAGGGGAATCTGCCTTACTAGTTCTGCAAAGCGCCGCTCAGTGAGATCTGTCCAGTTTCCACCTCTGTCAGAGTATTCATCTGCCAAGGTGTCTGCGAGCATCTCTAAACGTCTTTGCTCCACCGCGTTCATGTAATCCATAAAACCGCGTTCAAAGCTCCAGCGCGCGAGCCCCAAGGTTGCTACCAGCACCACCAGCGTCAACCCTAAGAACGCCAATATTAGTTTTTTGGAAATTGTAAGCCTCATTGAACAAGTATATCGCTCACTTGCTTGCATAGCAGCGACTTGTTCATGTCTATGGAAGATCGCCGCTATTTCTGCACAGGTTCTGCACATTGTTTGTGCGCTATACCTGCGATCTATTTTTCACGTATTGAGTACGGAAGCTATCAACCAGATTACTGTGTCGAAGTAACGGGCAAATTCAATGATGACGGATCGCCCGTTTGGCTAATTCATCACATAGATGATCAATGCTTCGCAGCCTCGGGGTTGCCTTTGACAACGGGGATTGGATACTCCCCATCTGTGATCCCCACTCACTAATAACGGTCCGCTATACTATTAACAACCTAATTTAAACGATCTCAAAATGATGCATGCAAATCGATTGACTTGGGTTCTGTTTATCACTGCGCTGTGTTGGTGTTCTTTGGTATCGGGAGCTGAACTGGTACCGTCTGCGAGTGTGGAGGGTGGGGCATCAAGCCTCATCGTTGTGCCAGAAAAACTATCTCCAGACGAAGTGGGCGAATTTGTCGCACCACTGGGTGAGGAGCAAGTACGTAGCTTGTTAATCACGACCCTGCGTGCAGATGCCTTGGCTGGTCAAGAGGTGGTTGGAGAGCGTAGAGCTTCCATGCTGGAATTGCTAAAGGGGATTGGTAATCCGGATTCGCAGCTTGGTGGTGCATTAGTAGAGCTGAAAAATTCAAACAGCACCTATGTCTCAAGCGTCCGGGGTATTGTCAACGATATCGCGGATGGAGCAGGGTATCAGGGATTCTTGAAAATCCTAGTGCTATTGGCGTTGCTAGTTCTGGGGGCCTGGTTTATTGAATCTTTTTGCATGCGCAGATGGTACAAAAAGGAGCCTGCTTTACTTGAGCCTGATCAAGCTGACGCATGGAAACTACGATTCAGATACCCGCTCTATTATTTGCTGGCTCATTCGATAGGCCTGATTATTTTTGCCGTAGCAGGTCATATATTGGCTAACTTTATGCTCGATAGTTCCACCAATTCGTTTAAGGCTTTAACGCGTTTCTTTGATTTGGCGATTACGTTTAGATTCCTTATTGTCAGCTTTAAATTCCTGATTAACTCACCGCCCAGCGGGTTGGATCTTATCGACGATAGTATTAACAAACCGATGCTAAAGAAGTGTTTTATTACTTTTCTAGTGATCTATTATGTGTTGTTCCACGGGTTTGTCGTTACTTTGGCTCAAAACGGCCTATCTAATGAACACTTTGTTCTTTCTGCAATGGTCATCTTCGGATTGTTGATTAATCCTTTGATTATCGGCGCTGTTTGGTCAGCTCGCAATGATATAGATCGTGTGCTATTCGGCTCGGCTGATAAACTGGACACTAGTAATAAATCCTACCGATATTCTGCGCGAGCCAAAATTTGGCCTACTGTTGTTACCGTTGCGTTACTGCTGGTTTTTGGCCTTTGGCAAATAATTACCATAATTGAAGGAAAGTCTGATCATCTGTCGTCACTCCAGCAAGCCTGGTGGATTATTATATTATTTCCATTGATTGACTTGGTAGTGTCCTCTTTACTAAATAGACTAACTCAACTGCCTGTTTTTCTAAACGCTGGTTTCCAGAAACGTAAGCCACGATTTATATTTTTTATTCGCAATATTGTCAGATTGGTATTGACAACGATTGTGCTGCTAAACCTCGTTGATGTTCTAAATATTTCCTTTCTAAATGGACTGCGTAGTGGGGAGAGAGATCTTGTTGAGGTCATGATCGATGTTGGCCTGATTGTATTGATTGGATTCATTGTTTGGGAAATTGTTCTGCTGTGGATTGAACATAAATTGCCCGATGAGCCGGACGACGACGGCGCTGGGAGAGAAGAAGGTGCGGGAGCTGCAGCATCGCGCACCGAAACACTACTGCCATTGCTCAGTACGACATTGGTAATAGTGTTATTCATAACCGTGGTGCTTTCAGTGTTGAGTACTCTGGGCGTGCAGATTGCACCACTTCTGGCAGGGGCAGGTGTTGTAGGTATTGCTGTCGGATTTGGTTCGCAAAAACTTGTTCAGGATATCCTTTCCGGGGTTTTCTTTTTAGTCGATGACGCTTTCCGAAAAGGCGAGTACGTTGTGTTAGCAGACATGGGAGGTACTGTAGAAAAACTATCGCTTCGTTCAATGCAATTGCGGCATCATCGAGGTGCTGTTCAGACAATTCCTTACGGTGAAATTCAAACGGTGAAAAATCACAGCCGGGATTGGACAACCATGAAGCTGGAGTTACGGCTTCCTTATGATGTTGATATAGAGAAAGTACGTAAGATAGTTAAGAAAATAGGTCAAGAGTTGTCAGCAGATGAAGAACATGGCCCTCATATATTGGCTCCACTCAAATCTCAAGGCGTTATGCGGGTTGAAGAATCAGCTCTGATTTTTCGACTGAAGTTTACCGTTGTACCTGGGGAGCAATGGGTCATTCGTCGAGTAGCCTTTACCCGAGTTCGTGATGCGTTGTCTGCTGCGGGTATTGAATTTGCACGCCGCGAAGTCAAAGTGCGATTGCCTGAAGAATTAGAAAATCTGCAAATAAAAGATTTTGAACGTAAGTTGCTGTCAAAAAATGATGAGGGCACCGATGTGAAAGAGGAGTCGTCATCAACAGCCACAATTGCGGCAGCTGCAATATCAGCCGTAGTTGCTCAAGATTTAGCAAACCAGGATGACGATGATGTTATCGATGATAGATGATGAGCATTGTTGACTGATGGCTTAGATTTGAGGCTGAACAAGGTTTGCTCGGTCGTTGATAAATCACTTGTAAAACTGTATTCAACAGCATGTCTGCCTTGAAATTCTTATCTAAACAGGCTTTTTTGCTTCCTTTGAAAGCCTTGCATTCTCTTCAAGCAATAATTCAGTTTCTAATAGATGAAGGTACTTGTTTACTCGTTCAAATGATTCAT
>JALZVU010000286.1 GCA_023301795.1 Granulosicoccus sp. | reverse complement strand
TGGCGTCGGGGTCTGGCAGTGAATTGATGATCGGACATTTCCCTATTAAAGGATCGCCTTCAAAATACAGCTGCGTTATGAGTCGCTGTGCGAAGGCGGTTCCGAAAATGGACAGGTGGATGTGCGCTGGACGCCAGCTGTTGATATCGTTGCGCCAAGGATAGGCGCCGGGTTTTACGGTCCGGAAAAAATAGTAGCCGTTCTCATCCGTCAGTGTGCGTCCACAACCTCCAAAGTTGGGATCTATCGGTGCCAGGTACATGTCTTTTTTGTGGCGATAGCGCCCCCCTGCATTGGCCTGCCACAGCTCTACCAGTGTATTAGGTACTGGAGTTGCATTTTCATCAAGTACACGCCCGTGAAGAATAATTCGCTCACCAATGGGGCTTGCACCTGATTGCGAATAATTGAGTAACAGATCGTTATCGATCGGGTCTATATCATCGTGACCGAATACGGGTCCTGTAAGCTCGCTGGCCGTGTTTTCCATGGATATCAGCGGGTACTGATGCGAGCGTGTGACGCTTGTCTTGTAGTTAGGAGTCAGTGCCGGTGCGTGCCATTGGCGATCGCGTTGGTAGAGCTCATAGTCCTTTGGCATATCAGTGTCTTCCTGTAAACGGCGTGTGATCAACGATCCTCATGATCATTCAGCCTCCATTTGCGCATACGTTTGTTTAGCTAGTTTTAATGCCTGGTTGGCTCTTGGGACACCTGCATAGATTGCGACATGCTGAAAGGCTTCAAGGACATCCTGCTTGCTGGCCCCAGTACGAGCTGTGGCGCGAATGTGCATAGGTATTTCGTCAAAGTTGCCCAGCGCTGCCAACAGAGCCAACGTCAGCATAGATCGCTCACGTTGACTGATGCCGTCACTGGCCCAGACCGTCCCCCATGCCGATTCGGTAATGAGGGTTTGAAAGGCCGTATCGACATCGCTCTTGTTAGCCTCTGCTTGCTCAACATGCGCATCTCCCAGTACCGAGCGACGCACCGCCATACCAGCTTCAAATCTATCACTCATGGCCTGTCTCCTCTATGAAACGACAGAGCAACGGTCGCATAGTCGGCTGGTTTTTCGACGCAGGGAAGATGCCCTGTGCCCTCGATAACGTGTAATTGCGCGCCGGCGATGAGATTCCGATCATCCCAGCGATGAATAATCCGACAAACAAGCAGTTGTTGATACTCAGGTGATCAAGAAATTGTCCCGTGTCAGAGACAAGATCATCCATTTGATAAACATCATTGGGGTTGCCATCTTCACGCCAATGCAGGTCGACAGTCGATAGAGAAGCAATATTCATCAGTAGGGTAGCCCGACGTAGTTTTCAGCCAGCATAGCCTGTGCGTGACGATTGCTTTTCATAAAGGCTACCTCAGCTGCCTGCATTTTGTGATCAAACTCGGATTGATCCGGGAAGGTATGCAGCATGGATGTTAATGACCAGCTAAAACGCACCGCTTTCCAGACTCGCGCAAGCGCTTTCTGCGAGTAGCAATCGATGCCCTGCGTATCACCGGTTGCGTAGTATTGCGTTAGCCCCTCAAACAGATAGTGAATATCACCGGCAGCTGTATTGAGCCCTTTGGCACCTGTTGGTGGAACTATATGCGCAGCGTCACCGCACAAAAACAGGCGACCCCAGCGCATGGGCTCAGTGACAAACGAGCGCAAGGGGGCAATGGATTTCTCGATGGAAGGGCCTGTGACCAAAGCCTCTGCGGCTTCCGTCGGGATACGTCGTTTTAGCTCTTCCCAGAAAGCGGTATCCGTCCAGTCGTCCGGGCTGTCTGACAATGAGCATTGTATGTAGTAACGGCTCAGGTTTGCGTTGCGCATGGAGCACAGGGCAAAGCCACGCGGCGAGGAGGCATAAATAAGTTCAGGGTTAACTGGCGGGGTCTCTGACAAAATACCCAACCAACCGAATGGGTACACCTTTTCGTATTCATTGCGCACACTAAGCGGAATTGCCTGACGACTGACGCCATGGAATCCGTCGCAGCCTGCGACAAAATCACAATCGATTTGATAAGTCTTTCCATCTTGCACATAGCTGACGCGCGGGCTCTCGCTATCGGCATTATGGATTTGCACATGCTCCACATTGAACATCAATTGCCCGTTAGCCGCTTCTCGCGCGTCATACAAGTCGCGGGTCAGCTCAGTCTGCCCATACACCACCACGTGAGAGCCCGTAAGCTCTTTCAAGTCAATGCTGAACTGCTCATCGGCGTGTGAGATGACGATGCCATCGTGCAGCATACATTCCTTATCCATGCGTTGTGAGACACCAGCCTGGCGCATCAGATCGACGGTGCCGGTCTCCAATACGCCTGCTCTAATGCGGCCAAGCACGTAGTCACGGGTTTTGCGTTCCAGCACCATTGATTCAATGCCTTGACGGTGCAGCAGCTGGCTGAGTAGCAGCCCGGATGGGCCACCACCGATAACAACAACCTGAGTTTTCATAGTAGCTCCCCCTAATATTGAACATTGACTGTTTCAAAGCGATAAGTAAAATGATAAATAACGCTAGATGGTTTCTTTTATTGGAAAGTAAGTGGTCGATCGACGCATCAAATTTCGTCACATTCAGTGCTTTGTTGAAATAGCCAGAGAGAAAAGCTTCAAGCGGGCGGCTGCCAAGCTTTATCTGACGCAACCCGCTATCTCCAAAACTGTGAAGGAACTTGAGGCGATTATTGGTGCAACGCTCATGGATCGCAGTCGTGCAGGAGTTGAGCTCACCCGCCAGGGCGAGGCGTTTCTGCATTTTGCGCAAATGTCGTTGGCAAGCTTGCAGCAGGGGCTTGCCGGAGTTGAACAGGAAGGCAAGGCCATCAAGGAGACGCTTAATGTTGGTGCGCTGCCGAGTGTGGCCGCTTGGTTGATGCCTGCTGTTGCCAGTGAACTGTCAGTCATGGCACCCAATGCGATGTTACGCGTCATAGACGGTCCACATAGTTATCTTGCAGAACGCTTGCGCTTGGGCGAGCTGGATCTGGTCATCGGAAGGATGGCGCAGCCTGACAGTATGCAAGGTATCTCGTTTACACAGTTGTACAGTGAGGAGGTTGTGCTGGTGGTGCGACCGGGTCATCCGCTGTTAGACAACCCTGACTTAACGCGCATTGTTGATTGGCCTGTTATATACCCGCCGGAAGGTGCCGCCATACGGCCATTGGTTGAGCGCTTGATGATCGCCAATGGAGTAGGGGATATTCCAAATAGAATTGAAACTGTGTCAGTACCTTTTGGCCATACGCACACGCGAAATACAGATGCCGTATGGTTCATCTCTGGAGGTGTGGTAGCCAATGATATTGCCGAGGGGCAATTGGTTAGGCTGCCTATTGATATGAGTTTAACGCAAGGCCCGGTGGGTTTGATGATGCGACCCAGTGCACCCCTGTCGGCGGTTGGACAGGTGTTTCAGCTGGCTGTTCAGCAGGTGCTGATCGTGCAACAGGTGCATTAATTGTGGTTCGGCCTAATCAGTTCGCAACTGACGTGCTGCCCTTGGATGGTTATCAGGCTTTGTTGGCATTTTTTGCTCGGTTTATGTGTTCAAACTAGCCCATTCCCAACACATCTGCTGCACGTACCGGTGGCAAAAACCTGACATCGTATTCTGGTGAAATAGCCACGACCTCATCGGGTCGCGCCATATTGTGAAGCTTGCGAAATAGCTCAACCAGCCTGCCTGTGGGGGTGACCCAGAATAGACAATTGACATCGTGCCCAGTGTTATTAAATATCCCGTGTGCAATACCACGTGGCATACACACTAGATCGCCCTCTTTGGCGTGCAGATGCTCGCCATTGAGTACCAGATCTAACGCACCTGATTGCACCTGAATATATTCATCCTGTGTGGGATGCACATGCGGCGGCACAAAGCTCTCTGATGGTAGAAGTGCGTGCCAGCTGAAGCAATCCTCAGTCACAGACTTTGGTGTATAGACCTGCCCCAGGATGTTCCAATGGACATCGTCGATACCTTCGCCTTGGCGCAGTATTCCAGGTGTTAGGCTCATGGGGTGTCCTTCTTTGGGGTTCGGCGCAACAATGTATTGAGCGTAGGGCCGACCAAGGGATTGGCGTTGCTCATGCGTGGACCCATCTCATGGCGCAGTGCGTGTTCCAGTTCCGCTTCATCCCAGAACCCAATCAAAATGCCAGCTTCTACGATCTTGTCCTGAATGTTGGTGGCCTCAATAGTCCCATCCGCAATAGTAGAGCGTTGGCGTGGTTTACGGGCCCATTCAAACAGCGCTTCGTGCAGTCGCGCGCGCACATCACTATAGGCCGGATCAGCACCAAGATCGCTTAGTTCGTTAGGGTCTTCTTGCAGATCGTATAGCATCGGCCGAAAGTGTTCAGCGTGGATGTATTTATAACGCCCGTCAAACACCATACGCAGCCAACAATCACGCGCAGGCATATCCAACGCAATGCGAGGCTCGATGAATGAGTAGTCGTATTCAGAAATTACATAGCGTCTGGGGTCTGACTTGCGATTGCCTGCCAAGGTGTCCATCAATGAATGACCATCCATGATATGCGGCACAGCTGCACCACCATACATATCAAGAAATGTTGGTGCCAGATCAATAGCCTCAACCAGGTCCGAATTAACCTTACCGCGGGTGGGATCAGCTTCTGGTGAGGGATCGTAGATAATCAGTGGTACGCGCACAGATTCCTCGTGAAACAGCTCCTTCTCACCTAGCCAATGATCACCCAGATAGTCTCCATGATCAGAGGTAAAGACAATCATCGTTTTCTCGGCAATTGCGCGATCCTCAAGGTGCTGAAACAGCCGCCCCATCTGGTCATCAATCTGTTTAATCAATCCCATATAGGCTGGGATCACCTTGGCGCGTACGTCATCGCGACTGAAATTACGGCTGACGCGGCGTTTCATGAACTCGGCAAACACGGGGTGTGTGTTCTTGCGTTCTGATTCGCTACGGTTAGCAGCGGGAACATCTTCTGGCCCGTACAGGCTGGCATACGGCTCAGGCACAATGTAGGGCCAATGCGGTTTGATATAACTGACGTGCGCCACCCATGGCTGATCGGGGTTGGTCTCAAGCGCTTCGTCAATGAAGTCCATAGCGCGGCCCGTAATGTATGGCGTCTCTGATAGAGGATCAGGTGCGCGAGCGGGACGGTCGGCGTACTTTAAAAACCAGCCTGAGAGCAGCTCATTGTTATCGCCTGCTGCGGCATTGGCATACTCCTCCCACGGATTCTTGGCCTCCAGTCCGTTGTTGCGTGCAAACTCGTTGTAGGGTGGGTTGGGCTCATGGCCAGAGTAGGGGTGTATGCCATCGTCGCGCTCGTAAGGGTCGAACCCACATTCTGATATTCGAACGCCAATACGGCTGTTAGGGTCTATGCCAAGGCGCGCCATGCCGGGCGCATCAGCTTTCATGTGCGTCTTGCCAATGAGAACCGAACGAATCCCTAGCGGGCGCAAATGATCGCCAATGGTCATCTCGCCGGCTTTTATGGGCACAAAATTCCAGCTGGCCCCATGCGCATGAACATAGCGCCCCGTGTAGGTAGACATTCTCGAGGCACCGCATACGGGTGATTGCACATAGGCGCGATCGTAGCGAACACCGCGCGATGCAAGCTTGTCGATATTGGGTGTGTGCAGGCGTTTGTGACCGTAACAGCTTAGGTAATCCCAGCGAAGTTGGTCGCACATGATGAACAGTACATTCTTTGCGGGCATGGTTTTTTATCTCAACAACACTTATCTGAGTAGCCCAACCAACCCGACAGCGATTACTGGAAACGCGATGATCAATGCCAACGCCACCAGATCAGCAATCACAAAGGCTGTAACGCCTTTGAATATGTCGCCCAGTTTGATATCTGGCATGACAGCACGCACGGTAAAAACGTTCATCCCTATGGGGGGCGTTATCAAACCCATCTCCACAACCACCACCATCACGATACCAAACCAGATCATGTCCACACCCATCAACTGCAAAGTGGGCAAAAACACCGGCACAATGAGTAGTAGCAGCCCGATGGCCTCGAATACCATGCCAAGCACGATGCAGACAAGGCAGACAAACAGCACGACACCTAGTGGACCCATGCTCCAAGCGTCTACTATGTCCAGCAGATCGTAGGGTAGGCCAGACAGATTAATAAAGTTGGAGAACACCAGAGCCCCGAATATGACGGAAAACAGAATGGCCGAGGTTTTCGTGCTATCAATAAGGATGTCCAGCAAGACTGCCCAGCTTCTGACACTGCCACGGACAAAGGCAAAAATGGCTGCACCAAAGGCACCAATGCCGGACGCTTCAGTGGGGGTAAATGCTCCTACGTAGATGCCGCCTAGCACTAATCCAAACAACGCTATGACAGGCCACACTTTGGCATACGCGGAATATCGTTCCGTACGGCTCAGCCGCTCACCTGGTTGCCCCAATGAAGGCTTGCGCCATACCGCTATCCACACAGCCGCCAGGAATAGAAAAACCAGCAATATTCCGGGAATGGTGCCGGCAATAAACAACTTACCAATGTCTTCCTCAGCCACCAGGCCATAGATGATTAATGGAACCGATGGCGGAATCATTATGCCAAGCGTGCCACCTGCCGCAACAACTCCTGACGACAGGGAGTCTGCATAGCCGTACTTACGCATGTGTGGCATAGCCACTTTTGTCATGGTGGCTGCTGTGGCAAGAGAGGATCCCGAAACAGCAGAAAACCCTGCACACGCCAATACCGTTGCCTGCGCCAAGCCGCCCTTGCGATAACCAATGAACGCAAACGCTGCACGAAACAAGTCTTCAGAGATATTTGACCGATGAATGAAGCTGCCCATCAGGATGAACAATGGAATGACAGACAAGCTGTAATTGGCACCGGTTTCCATCACCTGTTGTCCCAACATAGTCATCGCCCCCTCCCAATTCCACTCACGGGTAAAGGCAAAGCCGATGAATCCGACAAAAAGCGTGGAGAAGCCCAGTGGGAAGCCGACAAAGCTGAGTAGGAGTAGGCAAGCGAAGCCGTACAGTGCAAGTTCCATAGCTTAGGGCTTCGGTGTGTCTGGGGACTCGTGGCGCGAGTCGATGCTATCCATCTCTGTTGTGCAAGCTCTGGCAGGGTGACCACGTGTGGTCAGGATGGCTGCTAGAAAAAGCGCCACGCCAATTATAGAGAACAGCGCTGCAGCACCAGGCAAAAGCCATTGCGGCCCGTCAAGAACCGCTGTTCGCTTGCCGCTTTGGAAACTATCTATTGCATGGCGGATTAATTCAAACGTAAGAAACCCATACATAGCAAATGAAAACACTAGCACCGCCCAACGCTGCAGCTTAGGTGCACGTCGCTTGATCCACGGATCGAAGATGTCTACTTTAATGTGCTGATCTGCGACGGTGACGAAAGCTATGCCAGCAAAGATCACCACGACCATCAGCAGTTCAATGATTTCCGAGGTGCCAAAGATGGACTTGTTGAAGCCGTAGCGCCCAACAACATCCACAAAGGTTAAAGCCATCATGATGAAGAGCGCTATGCCGGCAAGCACTGCCAGCAGTCGCTCTATGCTTTTGAAGATATGTTTCATGTGCCGCAGCTCTTGCGCAGTATCGCAAATACTCTACTTGGACATTGCTGCACTACCAGCGGCGATGCGCTCCAGGTAGAAATCAATAACGGCCTGACCGTCGATATCCATGTCTGCCATCTTGGCGATCCACGCGTCAGTCATGGGTTGGCCAAGTTCGCGCAAATCGTTTTCCAAAGCGTCAGACCCTTCAACGATGCTAATGCCTGTCTCTATCAATGACGCACGGGATTTATCGTTGACAGTATCCTGAATTGTCCCGGCCCATTGCGCGAAGTCTGCGCCCATGACGTCCATGATTGCAGCTTGATCTTCAGCAGAGAACTTTTCCCATTTAGCTTTCGCGATCAGGAACGAAAACGTGGGTTGGAACAGCTTGGTTTTTAGCTCTGTGGCTGATTTGGTGTAGTCGGCAAGTTTGAAAGCAGCCACTGATCCCCAAGGCACGCCAGCATAACCATCAACAACGCCTTTCGACACAATTTCCAGCATTTGCACAGCAGGGCCTGCGACCACTGAGCTACCCGTGCTCTTGAGTGTGTTGGCTACAACGCCTGGCAGTCCCCACATCTTGCGGCTACCGATATCGTCAATATCTTGTATTGGCGTATCGTCCATGGAATATATCTCGCTGCCACTGGATGTATAAAACGATATCAAGACAGCCTCGCCATATTCATTCTTGTCAGCAAAGAACTCCTGATAGGTTTCCCACATGGCAGGGCCCGCAACTGCGGCTTGGGTCCCATTGATGAATGGCAACATCGTGAACTGAATGCCCGGTACCTGGTTTGCGATAAAGGCATTAAACTGCAAGGCGCCATCCATGACGCCACCGACGACACCATCATATTGATCGGGTGGCGCAGACAAGGATTTTGGGGGTGTATTCACCTTAACCCGGCCTTCTGTTGCAGTTTCTATCCGGCTCTTCAGCTCAGGCATGAACTGCGTACAGACGTAGTGCTTGGCGGGGAAAAAGCAATTGAAAATCACGCGCTCAGCTGTATGCGCCTGCGCTGAAAATCCCAATGACATAGCAATCGCCAATGCGCCTGTCGTGGCTTTGAAGTTCATGTGCGAATCCTCTCTCTTTTTGATCGCTAGGTTTTTTCTTCAAGCCACAAGATCTACGCAAATCGTTTGTAAAGCACGTAGACGACGTTTGTCAGACCTCTGTGCGTTCTCATTTGGCCCGAAGATTGTATGGGTAAACTAGCACATGTTCGCGATAAGCTACACGCTTCAATTCGAATCGCGATTATCTTATTCTATCGGCTAGCAGTTGGAAAATTGTGTTCAGAATTAGCGCGGGGCATGCTAATTTCTGGGCATTGATGATTTAGGGTGTTCGCCCAAGCCCCCAGTTGTCAGGTGGGGCTATTGGCTGATGGCTGTCAAAGCGGCATGGGTGTTGTCTGAAGCAGAGTTTGCAACCCTAAGTCTATGGCCGCGGCTTGCCTCGGTAATGCTGCGTAAGCGGCAGGGGAATGTCAGTCTCGTCATAGAGGCCGAGGGTTACGCCACGCGACGCTGATCGCCCGCGTTCGGCGAGAATTTGTGTATCGCTTTTGGTGGTGCGTTGCGACTGACGGCGTGCCCATATCGCAAGGCGCTCGTACATGAGTGCGATGACCTGTTGGTGTTCGGTACTGTCCCATAAATCTTCATATTCGAAGGGATCGTTTTGCATATCGAACAGCTGACAGCGCATACCTTCGGCGTGCATGAATTTCCAACGTTTGTCGGCGATCATGAACAGTCGCGCGGCTGATGGGGTGGGCGCCAGTTTGGCGACGGCTGGATTGGTGCCGTAGTCGTATTCGCTGACTACATAGTCTCGCCATTCGGGTGTCTCGCCATGTAGCCAGGGCATTAGAGATCGTCCTTCGAGGATATGCGGCTTAGGCTCACCGCCAGCTGCATCAAGAAACGAAGGGGCAAGGTCGATACCTTCCACCAGCGCATCGCAAACCGTGCCCCGCGTTGCGTCAGCTTGCTCGCTAGGGTCTCGAATAATCAGTGGAATTTTTACTGAAGGCTCATGAAATAGGTCTTTTTCGCCCATCCAGTGATCGCCCAGATAATCGCCGTGATCGGAGGTCAGTACTATCATGGTGTTATCCCAGCGGTGGGTATCTTTTAGCCACTGAAACAGGCGTCCCATCTGATCGTCGCACTGTTTTATCAGGCCCATATAAGCAGGGATGACTGCTGCGCGTACTTCATCGCGGCTAAATGTTTTACCCACGCGACCTTCCATGAATGCTTTGTAAACCGGGTGTGCCTCGTTGTGTTCACGATCATCGCGCGCAACGGGCATGACATGTTCTGGACCGTACATATCGTTGTAGGGAGCTGGGGCAATGTAGGGCCAATGCGGTTTGATGTAGCTTAAGTGCAGGCACCACGGGTCGTCGCCTGCCTGTTCCATGAATTCAATGGCCCGCGTCGTCATGTAAGGCGTTTCTGAATCGTCATTTTCAATAGCAGCGGCCTTGCCTGCATTTTTCATAAACCATCCCGAAGCCATCTCTTCAGGATTTTCATCGCTGCGCGCAGCATTGGCAAAATCGTGCCACGGGTTGGCCGACTGGTAGCCCTTGTCACGCAAATATTCGTTGTATTGCTCGGTGCCGTGTTCATCGTAAAGACCGTCTGGTCCCTCAGGGCGTAAACCATCATCGCGCTCCCAGACATCAAATCCGCATTGTTCTACGCGCATGCCTATTTGGCTTGCAGGGTCAATACCCAGCAATGCCATGCCTTCATCATCAGCTTTCATGTGGGTTTTACCTACCAGCCAGCAATCCATGCCAGCCCCGCGCAGATGATCGCCTATGGTTCGTTCGCCCACTTTCAACGGCACACGGTTCCAGGTGGCGCCATGTGAATGCACATAGCGGCCAGTATAGAATGACATGCGCGATGCCCCGCACACGGGTGATTGAACGTAGGCGCGGGAGAAGCGTACTCCGTCTTCCGCCAGTGCATCAATGTGTGGAGTGTGAAGGTGGGGATGTCCGGCGCAGCTAAGGTAGTCCCATCGCAGCTGGTCGAACATGATGAATAGAATATTTTTAGGTTTTGGCATAGCGCTTAAACGTTAATGTAGCAATCGTTCGCATCGAGTGTTAAACCTTGCTGGGCAAAGGTTGTTGGACAATCAGATGCTCAAATAAATCAAGCCTCTGAAAAAGTCAGATGCCCAAAAGATCAAACATCCAGCACAAGCGTCTTTGTTTTCGAGCGTGAACAGCATACGGTAATCTGCGCATTTGATGCCTTTTCTACATCAGTTTGCACAAGATCACGATGGTCTGGCATCCCGCTGGCAACCTTGGTAAGACACGTACCGCATACGCCAGACTGACAGGACACTTGTACGTGAATACCGTTCTCTTCCAGCTTCTGTGAGATGGTTTCCCCTGGTTGAACATCGAATGTCTTGCCAGATTGTTGTGCCACCACTGTAAAAGATGCACCGTCGGTATTTACCTCGGCACCGAAACGTTCAAGATGTATACAAGCGGCCATCCAGCCATGGTTGGTTGCAGATTCCACAACAAAATCCATAAAGCCATTGGGTCCACAGACATAGAGATGTCTGTTGGCGTCGGCTTTTGCCAGAACCGTGTTGATGTCAAGCAGCTGTTCTTTCGTGCCGCTGTCAATATGAACTTGCACTTTTTCACCAAAGCGTTTGAGCTCATGAGTGTATGCGAGACGATCGGCCGTGCGGCCACAATAATGCATTTCCCATGACGCACCGCTAGCATCTAGCGCGTAGGCCATATTTAGCATCGGTGTAATGCCAATGCCGCCCGCAAACAGTACAGTATGTGCAACGTTTGATTGGATCGGGAAATTATTGCGTGGGCGTCCAATACGGACCTTCTGATTAGTTGTGAATTGTGTGTGTATTGTTGTTGAACCACCGCGAGAGTTGGGATCAAGCAGTATGCCTACTCTGTATTTTGATCT
>JALZVU010000285.1 GCA_023301795.1 Granulosicoccus sp. | reverse complement strand
TTTTCTGAACCTCTCTTGCGGCATCAATTAAACTCCCGTAACAGAGGTTTCTACATAATCGTAAATTACCTTGGGCGCTGCGTATGATAAGCTCCATCGCACCTTCATTAAAGGTGTTGATGCCCATTCTTACCGCCTCCAACTCCTTTACAATATAGCGCTCCATATCATCATTGTTTTGCCGTTTAATATTGGCCGAATAAGTGATGCGACTTTTTATATCTTGGTTCACGTTGAGCGATAAATAATGCAGTAGATCTCGTTGACCAAATAATACGAGATTGTGTTTTTTAGGGAAACGTTCGAACAATAACCTCAGTTTTCTTAGTGTATGCATATCGAGTAGATGAGCCTCATCAATCAGTATATAAAGCGTTTTACGCTCTTTGATATGATTGTAGGCGCAGGTTATCAGTTCTTTCTCAAGTGCCTTTTTCGGGACTTCAATTTTAAAAGAATCGGCAAGTTGCGCCAAAATTTGCCAATAAGTATGTAGTGTTCTTGAACAAGAAACAACCGTTACATCACGTTCTTTTTCTAAGGTTTCAATATGTTCTTTAAGCACACTTTTACCCACACCAGGTTCACCGATGACAACCGAGAAACCACCTTGTTGGGAATGAATTTTTATGATGTCAAAGATCTGTTTTTGTTGGTTTGTCAGTGTTAAATCAGTGCGATTAAAAGGTTCTTTGGTGGTCCCATGAATAGACTTAATCATTGGCTCATTACCCCTTGGTTCGATTTACGTCTATTGGCGTTATAGATAAGATTGACAGGTGTAGCTTCGCCCATACGTTGGTCGTTAAAGTAAACAATAAACCGTTGCTTATTGTTTCGGTCAAAACGTACTTGTATTTTCTTTTCTCGAAGGTCAACTGGACATTTATTCACAGGGATGTGATGTATGCGGGCTTTGCAGGAGCAAAAAGCCCGTCCCACTTGCTTGAATTAATCGAGAAGAGATTGGTTTTGGAAACCTTACGGGTTTCCTCAACAAAAAATACTTCTTCCGTATATTCATCATCCATTAGGAAGTTGATGCGACTATGATCGAGGGCAAAGCGATCTATAGGACGCATTTTATTTACAGGGATGTAATGTATTCTGGTTTTGCAGGAGCAAAAACCAGTGAATACTGCTGTGCTTTTGGTGGTTGTATTCGTTTTCTATCCAGTCATGGGTCTTGTCGTTGAGTTCTTCGAGTGATTTAAATTCAAGATGTTGCACTAAGAATCGATCACGAAAGCCTCTAAAAAATCGTTCTATTTTTCCCTTGGCCGCACCATCTCGAATAGGGGCGTGTGACAGTAAGATATCGAGCCGGATACAGGCTTGCAATATTTCTTTAGATTTGTAGTTAGAGCCATTATCAAAATACAGGCGGTCGGGTTTTCCTCGTTTAAATAATGCTGTTCTAAAGGCATCTACCATGTTTTCGGTGTTGTCGTTGTAAAAAAACTCGCCGTGCGTAATGACTCGACTAGCATCATCAATGAAGGCGATGAGAAACGTCTTTTTCCACGAACCATCCGCTTGTTTAATCGAGGGTCCGTACATGGTATCCGCTTGCCAAAGCTCATTAGCAAACTGCATGCAAAACGACTGTCGGAGTTTTTTTGTGGCCTCAAAGTTCAGTAAATCATTCTCTCGCACCATGCGATAAAAAGAAGTTTGTGACAGTTGGCTTCGTTTAAAATAATTATTGTGCATCAGTTGTCGATACAGCGACATTTTAGGAATGATACCCACCTTGTTTTTACTCAAGGTTGGAATGATCTCATTAATCGCCTCAGCTAACTCATTGACCTGTACCTTTCTATAACTGTTTTTGTCACTTCGAGTTTTGTTATCTAAGGTCGTTATGCCGTGCTTTTTAAATCGGTAGAGCCAAGTGCTGATCGTTCTCCATGTGAATTGATAGTGACAATTCGTTTGTTCGTCAGTAAATGTTCGATCGGCGACGCTTTGTATTCGGGCTCGAATACTATTACCGGGAGCATAATCAATAGCGCTAAGTACACGCAGTCGTAATTCTAAGGGGGGCTTTTTAATAAACGTCATGCTAATTCCTTGGGTGAGTTAATTCCCTCAGACGATAGCGACGTTCATGTTCGATCTGAATGACCTTTTGTGTTGCGCGACAATAATGATTTAATAGATAGGAATGATGCGTGTTTGATTCGACGCTAAGTTTGAAATAATGGCCCATATGAATAAACTAAATAAACAAAAAGGAATTATAAAAACGACTGTTGTCGATCTGTTTGGTAGCTTATACAGCCGTTATTCGTTGAGGTAAACAGTCGAGCTAACGTGGGTAATAAATGTTGTAAATAATGGTTCGGTGAAGAAAATATACTGAACCCATCGTCCTTTCTGTATTTCAAAAAACTTCGGTAATGAGTGAGTTTGACCATTAACCGCTTAAGCCATCGCCAGGCATTTCGTGACTCAAACTGTCCGGTTGCATGATGATAAGCATCACTGATATTCATATTTGACAACAATGCCGTGATGAATAGGAATAGGTGGGCAGCGCCGTATCGATAAGCTGGGACTTCGGTAGCAATGTAGAGCTGGAATGTTCGACCACAACCACTTCGCCCATAGCGATTGGAGCAGAACAGGCGTTTACCTACTTTCTCTACGTGTGTGCTGGAGCGTTGTTTGTAAATAATGCCATGCGAAACAAACTGTGTGTTTTTAAAGCAATGAGCGCATTCAAGATCACTTTGATGGTAATCAAGGGATCGAGTAAAGGCGTGAATGGTGTCAAAATCGGGGTAAAATCGTTTCATTTGTCAATTAGACAAAATTTAGGTGGTGGGTATCAAATAAAAATTTTGGTATTTTACAGGAGAAATTTGTCTTCCCGAATTAGCGTTATATGGCGACGCTAGGCTTAGGACGCTTACTTGGTCGGAAAAGGGTGGATCGTATGGCTGTAGATTGGGAAATTACATTTCACGGCATCATTTTTGGCCATAGAGAGAACAAGTTTACCTTGAGGTTGAATAATTCGACCCGCTCTTTGAATAATCTCTCTTCTTAATGTCCCTAG
>JALZVU010000284.1 GCA_023301795.1 Granulosicoccus sp. | reverse complement strand
TGGACGCAGCAAGAGCGCATCAGCAGGGAGCCAGCTCATGATTCTACTCACTCATGAGACCCGTATTCTATTGAGCGTAGCTCCTGCAGATTTCCGCCGAGGCATAGACGGCTTTGTAGCTGTCTGCCAAAACAATCTGGCACTGCAACCACGCGACGGTAGCGTCATCGTATTTATCAATCGTGCCCGGACCATGATTCGCGCATTGAGCTATGACGTCAACGGATACTGGTTGATGACCAAGAGGCTTAGCCGCGGCAAATTCACCGGTTGGCCAGATGGGCAACGTGCGGTATCACTGACCAGCGCTCGCGAGCTGCGCATCATTCTCAGTGGTGGCGCATGGACTAGTACGGCAAATGTGGACCACTCATCGACTATTTCATCGGGATCGCTTGCACCTGCACCACGATCGGCTACGATTATGCGTAACACGCCTTAGCACCATGGAACCGGTACACACGTCAACCATGACAATGCACACACCACAATCTAATGAAACAGCATCGCCTGATGGCGCATCGGCTGCGATTGTGGATTTGTCAGAGAGCGATCTGGATGGCTTACTCGATCGCATTGAGCAAGCCAAAACGCATAATCTGGCACTCAGTGCCAGCGACTATGAGCTGTTGTTTAGCGCCGTCATGATGCTGGCCAACATGCAGGAGCGACTGGAGAAGAATGATCTGAGTGTGCACAAGCTCAGAAAACTGCTGGGCATGGTGCGCTCCTCAGAGAAATTGCGTGACGTGTTGCCTGACGCCAATGACAAACAATCATCTGCAGCCGGTGGTGGCAGTAACAATAAAACCAACAGCGCCAGAGCTGGAAAAAAGAACCGTAGCAAGCCCAGGAAAAAGCCACCAGCCAAGCCACAGATACACAATCACGCACTCGATGGAATAAACAAAGGCGATCATTGCCCTTGTTGTAGCACGGGGAAGGTGTACAAATACACGCCAGCTGTATTGCTACGTGTCAGCGGTAATGCGCCGCTTAGTTGCCACAAACACCTGGCCGAACAAATGCGCTGTAATGGCTGTGGTGAAATCTACACCGCAGATCTACCTGAGCACGTCATTGCTGATGGCCCTCGGGACCAGCAGTACGGGTACTCTGCCAGAAGTGTCATGTGCATCGGCAAGTACTTTGCTGGCAGCCCTTTCTATCGTCAGGAACATATCAATGGGCTGCTCGGTACACCCATCGCCGCCTCTACGATCTTCGATCAGTGCGAGAAAGTAGCCAATGCGCTCAATCCCATAGTCAAGGCGATAAAGTGCGAAGCGGCAAACGCCCAACTGTTCTACCTGGATGACACCACGAACCGGATACTGGAGCAGCAGCCGGTGATAAAAAAAGGTCGAGATGGACGTGAGCGGTTACGCAGCGGCATCTACACCTCAGCGGTGCTGGCTATCGGTGACAATGATCGGCGTCTGGTACTGTTTCAGACCAACGTGGGCCATGCGGGTGAATTCATGCAGGAAATCCTCAATGCCCGTGATCCGACCCGCGCACCGCCCACGTTGATGAGCGATGCGCTGAGCGCCAATCATGTGATCGGGCATGAGTTTGTCAAATGTTTATGCAATGCGCATGGTAGGCGCGGGTTTGTCGAACTGATCGAACAGAATCCGGATGAGGTTGTCTATGCACTGGAACTGTATCAGCATGCCTGGGTGAACGATATACATTGTGCTGAAAACGCGCTAACGCCTGAACAGCGTCGTGACTATCACCGCGAGCACTCGCTGCCACACATGCAAACTTTACTGGCGTGGTGTCATGAACAACTGGATACAGATGTCGTTGAGCCTAACAGCAACCTGGGCAAGGCGATGCAGTACTTCATTCGCCACTACGATGGACTGACGGCGTTCTGTCAATTGCTCGGGGCGCCGATAGACAACAACGAGATCGAGCGGCTGATCAAATTGATAGTACGTGCACGAAAAAACAGCTTGTTTTTCAAAACAGCTATCGGCGCTGACATCTCTGACATTATCACCTCGATTCTGGCGATCTGCCATGAGAACAACGTCAACGCGTTCCATTACCTGACCTGTGTTCAGCGCAACCAGCTGTCTGTCAAAGCATCTCCGGAGAAATGGATGCCTTGGAACTACCCACAAGACAAGTAAGCTCATTTACATAGGCCATAGATCCTCGCTATGTGCGCGTGTCAGCCGTAAGGACACCTTTAATTCGGTAGTAGAGTTCGAAGGGGAATTTGGGAACCGAACACAGATGAATGTCTTTACGAGCAACCCGATATTTTTCGGGCATTGCTTCTAAGGAACGCGCTTGTCTTTCGACAGCAGATGCGAATCTGGAGCCCAAGCCAGGAACTTTATCTTCGTACCATGCTTGAGCGTGTCGGAGGTCTTGTAGTGCACCGGACGTAAATCCAACGGTGTAGCTCATCCTTCTCGGTCAGCTTTCAAAGTCGCCATGACTTCTTCAATGGAATGAAGCTGTTCTGGGTTCGCCTCGTACTCAGCAATCCTCATGTCTAATTTTTCTGCTAATTCGGGCGACATAGGAGTAGAGCGCTCCTCAGCCACAACGTCAGCCCATAACTCATTGATTAGTGAAACCTTGTCGGATACTGGGAGCTTGTCTAATCCCAGATCTCTAGCATTTGCACCCATGTTGAAACCCACCTTTACCGTTAATGCTCAGTATATCAACTGTGTCTGGTAAAGCAGAGAAATCGGCCACATTGGATCGAAAAGATAGTTGGGTCTAGCGTAGCGCGTGGGCAGTAGGTCTAACGAGGCTGTAGAAAAACCCCCTCCGACATACGCCATTTTAGCCCAATCGAGCTTTTCGTTTTTCACCTCTCGCTTATCAATCAATTTCCACTGGCTAGATCACTGCACACAACTTAGGCCCTTCTAATCTCTCTCTTTCCATGTATTGGCTCATATGCCCACCTTCTTTGATGATCCTGCATAGCGATATAACTTCTCTACGTTCTGTACGCAACAGAACAACAACCACTGGGCATTCACTTTCACCTTGCCTCGCAAACTAAACCGATCCAGACCCTTGTTCGATCTCAAGTTACCAAACACTGGCTCCACCACTTTCATTCTCTGCCCATAAATCTGTTTTCCAGCCGGACTGTCAATTCGATCCTTCATCCATTGCGCACTGGTATCTTTCTTTATTGACTTCTTCACTAGAAAGGAAACCTGACGGCCACTACCGTGTCGATGATGCGCAGATTCTGGACGACGCATACATTGGGCTGCCAACGAACAGCTGCGACACTTTGATAGCCTTCCCATAAAGAACAACTTCTCGTTTCCCTTACTATCCCGGCCCGCTTTCTTTAACCACATCGACTCTCCGGCAGGACATAAACAACTCCGGCTCTTCAAGTCAAAGTGAAAGTCCTCTGCGCTGAACAGCGTGATTACTTTTTCATCCTTGGGCCTTGTTTTGAGCTCTGCCTTTTTTTCGGTTCGATCAGCGAACAATGGATCACGCATCCGGAATTGGTTATCCGGAATATACGCATCAATCTCGTTCTCATGCACGTAACGGTTATTGGCCTTGTTTGAATAACCAGTGTCAGCGGTGACAACCAAACCTTGTTTATAGATGTCGTCGCTGATCCCCAGTGTCTGATAGCGGCTCTTTATCCGTTTGAGCACAGGCTGCAGTGCCGAGTGCTCCTGCCCGTTTCCTATTGCCTGAGCGTCGACAATGATCTGGTGTTTAGCATCCACTGCCGCTATCGCGTTGTAGCCTTGTATCGTGCCGTGACTTGTCGTCATCTTGCAAGACTCGTTGTCCGTGATATTGCTCTTGACTTCAGTTTTCTTTATCGATTTGCCGATACGTGGTTCTGCCGTTTGCAAGAACGTGGCAATTTTATCGTGCGCCTTGTCAAGTGTTTGAATCGTTTGCTGTAGACGCTGTGCGTGCACCGCGCCACCCTTGCCAGACTCTGCCTTGTCAACAGCCTGATGCTCTTCAATCTTGCGCTCAATCTGCTCAGCCAACTTGATCCGCTTTCTCTCCAGCTCCTCCAATGTGCCGCTCCATTCCTTGGCGGCATTTGAAGGAAGCTTACAACCGTCGATAGCGATCAGATCGTGTCCAATTAGCCCTTGCTCGTGGCAGATCAGTACAACCTGCTCGAACACCGAAGCTATCGCCTCGCTGTGACCACTGATAAAACCGGCAATCGTTGTGAAATCCGGATTCGTATCACACGACAACGCTTTGAAAATGATGTTGGTATGACAACACCATTGTATTCGACGACTTGACGTTATCCCTTTCGAATAGGCAAAGAGCACGATCTTGAGCAAAATGGCTGGATCGAATGCAGGGCGCCCTTCGTGCTCGTTCTTATAGGCAGCATGGAACTGAGAGAGATCCAGCTTGTGCTCGATCAAATAGTGAAGAGCGTGCTCAAAGGTACCGGGCAGGATTTGATCATCAAAATTGATCACCACCATCGTATCTTGAGAGTAGTCGTAGGGGATGAAATTGGGCATAACCGGCATCCGCTTCTTCAATAGATCGATTTTAACGGTTTTTGTAGATTCAAATAGGTTTTTCTACAGCCTCAACGACGCTGTAGAAAAACCACCCGCAGATTCAGTACGCTTCCGTTCCAAAGTCAATTTCACGGCTTCAACACCC
>JALZVU010000283.1 GCA_023301795.1 Granulosicoccus sp. | reverse complement strand
TTCACTCAAGCGGATAGCTCTATCACCAGACGCTTTGGTGGGACTGGCCTGGGCTTGACGATCAGTAAGCGATTTGCAGATGCGCTTGGAGGAAACATCGTAGTAGATAGTTGTCTGGGTTCTGGTAGCCGGTTTACTGCAAGCGTAAATACAGGATCTGTTGCAGAAGTGAAATTGTTGAGTGTTGATGACATCATGTCAGATGATTGGCATGACGCAGGGGTCAATGTTCAACAGTGGAAATTCTCCAATGCGAAAGTTCTGGTGGTTGATGATGCCGCTGAAAACCGTGAATTGCTGGAGGTGCTGCTTACTGATGTCGGAATCGAGGTTGTGATAGCAGAAAATGGACAGATAGCCCTTGATCTGGTGTCTGACGAATCAATCAATATGGTGCTAATGGATGTTCAAATGCCAGTGATGGATGGATACACTGCCGTGGGGTTGATGCGGGAACGTAATCACACCCTACCAGTTATAGCAATGACCGCCGATGCCATGCTGGGGGCGGAGCAACGGTGCCTTGATGCAGGCTACAGCGAATATATGACCAAACCGGTTGAAATTGATTTGCTGATTAATCGGCTGGCTGATCTGTTAGATGGCGAACCATTGTCTAAAGAAGAGAGGGATGAACGTCGTCAAGCCGAAAATGAAGTTGATGTTGCTGATAACGAACAGTTTGGGGAACAGGATAAAATTGTGTCTAGTCTTTCAATGACAAATAAAAAGCTCCACGGCATCGTGCAAAAATTTATTGTTAGACTTGGTGATCAGCTTGAAACAATCGATTCTGCATGGAGTCGTCGGGATTATGAGGAACTACAAAAGCTGGGTCACTGGCTGAAAGGTTCGGCCGGAAGTGTTGGTTTTAGTCAATTTGTAACACCTGCTAGAGAGTTTGAGCACTATGCAATCGAAAAGGATGATGCAAACATAGCTGATTCAATTCAGGTAATACGATCAATTTACCAGCGACTGTCTGTTGAGCCTGTGCAAGAAATTAAACCTGTGCTGGAATTGGTCCCTTCGCGGAAGGAATATAGCATTCCAGATACGGTAACTTCTCGACTGATGGAAGCCAAGCCTAAGCTCAGGCCTGTTATTGGCAAGTTTGTTAGTCAATTGTCTGCTAAATGCGATGGTGTCGAAGCGGCAGTAGCGTTAAGTGACTATCAGGAAATCGAAAAATTCGGCCATTGGTTAAAAGCCTCGGCAGGATCCGTTGGCTTTAACGCTTTTACAGAGCCTGCGCGCGATCTCGAGAATCATGCAAAAGAGAAGCAACTGGAATCAGTTCAGCACACCGTTGATGTCATCAGGCAGTTAAGCAGTCGGATCAATTTAGAAGAAGAATGAGCCTACATGAGTCGAACTATCGGTTTCATGCAACAATTAAGTAAACAGAAATATTATGGAAGTCAGACCCATAAAAGCAGAAGACACTATTGTAGATGCAAGCTTAGCGCAGGAAGATTCTCGCTATGCGCTTCTCAAGGCGTCAACCATCATGCTGGTCGATGATGAGCCTGTGATGCTGGAAATTGTGCAGGCCTTACTCGAAGAGGAAGGTTATCAGCATTTTGTGTCGGTCGAGGAATCACCTCGGGCGATCGAAATGTTAGTCCGTGCCAACCCGGATCTTGTGCTGCTTGATTTAGATATGCCTGAGCTCGATGGCTTTGAAGTGTTAAAACAAGTGCGATTTTCAAAGGGCTACGAGCATCTGCCAGTCATCATACTAACCGCATCAGAGGATCCTGATAGCAAACTCAAGGCACTTGAATTAGGAGCTACAGACTTTCTTTCCAAGCCCGTTGATCCCAGTGAGTTGGCATTGCGTGTTAGAAATACGCTTTCTGCAAAAGCCTATCAAGATCAACTGGCTTATTACGACGGTCTGACAGGCCTTCCAAATCGAAAATTGTTTTTAAATTGTCTTGTTAAAGGCATCAATCAGGTCAATAGAGATGGCGGATCTTTTGTATTGCTTGATATAAGTCTGGATAGATTTCAGCAGGTGAACGAAACACTGGGCGTCTATAACGGTGATCAAATACTTAAGATAATTGGCGATCGAATTCAGAGTGTCGTACGCAGCGATGATGTAGTCGGACGTAGTGAAGGTTCACCGCAACTAGAAAATGCAGCTCGTATTGGTGGCGATGAATTCGCTATTGTTTTGTACGGAGTAGGGGGTGTCGAAAATGCATCTGTTGTGAGTACTCGGGTTCTTGAGGTGATAAGGGAGCCCATACATTTACAGGGTGATGATGTCCATCTGACTGCCAGCATTGGCGTTGCGGTATACCCTGAGGATGGTGATGAGGCTGGTACGCTGGTAAAGCGTGCTGGATCAGCAAAAGATTATGCCAAGAAGCAGGGCCGGGACAGATATCAGTTCTACTCCAGTGAAATGGAGGCTCATTCCAGAGCGATCCTGAAAATGATATCCGATCTGAGAATAGCGTTGGAGCAAAAACAGTTCGAGTTGCATTACCAACCAAAAATTGACTTGAACAGTGGGAAAATCATGGGTATGGAGTGCCTGATCCGCTGGATTCATCCTGAGCATGGTTTTGTTTCGCCGGAAGATTTCATACCGGTTGCCGAAGAAACGGGTTTGATTGTTCCGATAGGGTGTTGGGTTTTATCCGAAGCCTGCCATAGAGCCAGTGAATGGAATGCGGCAGGTTATGATGATCTCAAAGTTTCAGTTAATGTCTCAGCTAGTCAGTTTGTGGATCCTGAATTCAAGGCTACGATAGTTGCAACCCTACAGTCCAGTGGTCTTGATCCACGCAATCTGGTGTTGGAAATTACTGAAAGCATGCTTATGGGCGACGTTGATAAGCTCGCAGTTCTACTTCACGATATCAAAAATCTTGGCGTGTCTTTTTCACTTGATGACTTCGGTACCGGTTTTTCATCACTGAGTTATCTTAAAAAATTTCCAATTGATGAATTGAAAATCGATAGATCTTTTTTGCTTGAGGTCCCTGATAACAATGACGACAATTCTATTGTGAGAGCAATCATAGCCATGGCCCATAGCCTTGGCCAGAAGGTGGTTGCGGAAGGTGTAGAGGAAGTGGAGCAGCTTGAGTTTTTACGACAACATGAATGTGATGTTATCCAAGGCTTCTATTATAGTAAGCCTTTAAAACAAAGTGACTTTGAAGAATATCTCTCGAAGGCTTTACCCAATGCTGCAGCACCATTTTCTGGTTGATAAGGACGTCAAAGCAGTGTGATGTAGACGCGAGGAATTACTCGCAGAAATTCAGATCAGAAGACATCATGTCAACACGCTGAGCGACGAGTACAGCAGTTTCTGCAGTGTTGCCATCACCGTCTGTATCCTGTAAGTCTTCAGGTAAAGAGATTACAAGATTTCTGCCTGACCCTGTTAGGATTGCCCTGTCGAATTCAAAAAGATCATTGAGAAACACACTGTCAGTGAAGAAATCTCTTTCGATTTCACCGCTGGATGCTCGAGTCTCAATGCAGTTGCTGAATTGATTGGTTCGAAATAGCAATGCCGTCGCAACTCCTGAGACATCAGGTTCCTGAACTTCAAAAAATGCTTCGCTGACAGGAAATCCGTCCCAGTTGTCTGGAAGACTATATAATCCTACAAGCGGCGATATTAACGCGATGGCATCGATTGTCTCCGCGCTGTCTCCGGCGCTACCACCGGACTCCGTACCACCAGAGCAAGCGCTCAGGAACACTGTTGTTACCAGGAGGGTCAGTAAAGTGTTTTTCTGCGTCATCATACTTGTCGTCCAGTCACTGCTATTAATCGAGTGGTTGTATATCGGTTTGCGAAGTCATTTATGACCAACAGCTTACAAGGGGTAAAGTTAACCGCTGCTGAATGCTTAGAATTCCATTGCGATAACCTGGGTGGCTATCACAAAGTCAGTGGGTAAGATGACACCGTTGCACAAAGCGTCCCAGATTTAACTGATCCGCTGATCTTGCTGATCAAATACATGACACCTTGAAGGCGTTACACCAAGCTGGCAGCTCTGCCCCGGAGTGAATTGATGCTCTCCGTCAAGCTTAGCCACCAGTGTCTGGCCATCGGACATCAACAAGTGAACGAAGGACTCGCCGCCTAAGTGCTCAAAGACCTGTACTGTGCCAGTGAATGCTCCTGCAGGGTCGATGGTTAGATGCTCCGGTCTGACGCCTAGAGTCACGTCCCCGATATCACTAGCAGCTTGGCACACCTGTGCATCCCCTACTGACACTGACTGCCCGTCCGAGTGAGCTCGGATAAAATTCATCGCGGGCGAACCGATAAAGCCTGCAACAAACCGGTTAGCTGGGGTGCGATAAAGCTCCAGCGGCGTTCCAATTTGCTCGACCTCGCCTGCGCGGAACACTACAATCCGATCCGCCAACGTCATCGCCTCTACCTGGTCATGGGTTACGTATACCAACGTGCTTTTCAATCGTTGATGCAGTTTAAGAATTTCTACGCGCATGTGTACCCGAAGGGCTGCGTCAAGATTAGACAATGGTTCGTCAAACAAAAACACCTTGGGTTCTCGAACAATAGCGCGTCCGATAGCAACACGCTGGCGTTGTCCTCCGGAGAGCTCTCTGGGTTTGCGTTCCATCAGTTCATCCAGTCCGAGTATGTCGGCTGCGATATTCACACGCTCATCGATTTTTGCTTGTGGAACTTTTGCATGTTTGAGGGCGAACCCAAGGTTACCCCTGACATCTTTGTGCGGATAGAGCGCATAAGATTGAAATACCATTGCAATGCCACGATTAGCGGGTGGTTCATGATCAATTCTTTCGCCACCAATGCGTATCTGTCCACTGGATAAGTTCTCCAGGCCTGCGATCATGCGCAGCATGGTGGACTTGCCACAGCCACTAGGGCCAACGAACACCACAAGCTCCCCATCGTTAACCAGCAGGTTCATGCCTTTGATGACGTGTGTGCTGCCAAACGACTTGTGCACATCGACCAGTTCTAGTGTGGCCATAGGAGTATCGCTGTGTGAGGTTGAAAGCTTGCCATTATCCTTTTACAGCACCGGAGGTTATGCCACGAATCAGTTGGCGGGAAAAAATCACATACATGATCAACACAGGGAGAATGGCCACGGTTAACGCTGCCAGCACGGATCCCCACTTGACTGTGTATTGTCCAATAAATTGCTGCACGCCCAGCGTGACTGTTCGTGTTTCCTCGCCCGGCGACAATATCAATGGGAACCATAGATCATTCCAGATCGGAATCATGGAAAA
>JALZVU010000282.1 GCA_023301795.1 Granulosicoccus sp. | reverse complement strand
CCTGCTTAGTTAACCCTAGTGTTAAAGAAGTTCAAGGTAGACGTGCTGTTGAATGATGACTGACCGCAACTACAGCGCCTTGGGGAATTGGCTGCTCAACGTTGACGCCCCTCGCAATCCAGATACTCCGCGTTTGTCGACAAGAATTCACCTGTTGATATATAGGTCAATACCTCTGTGATTACCCTGGCATCCTTCATGATAAAAGGATGCGCGATAGGTAGCTGCAATAGAGCACACATACCATCAACTCGAGTGCTTGCAACTGAGACCTTGCCATCGTCCGGATTCGGTAAGGACAGCGAGAGAAACACATTGATACTTGATGTACCTGAGATGACTGCGGTATCTATAGTTACTGGACCTAATTGCCTGGGAACTCCGTCCTCCTTGGTACCGAGTTGCAAACCTGCCGGACCAAAGATCGAATAAAACCCCGGCACCTTACCAAAAGTATCAATCACCTCGCTACCCTGGTTTGGTGGTGCCAGCATGATGAAACGGCCAATTTCCGGGATTTCATTACTTTCCATGTAATAACGCACCAGAATACCGCCCAATGAATGTGTCACTATGTGAATACGCTTCGCACCTTGTTCACGGCAGGCCTGAATCACCACTGGAATTGTCGTATCACTTAGCGTCTCAATAGTGAAATAGCGCGAAGAATAGGTCCTGTTAACCACCAGGTAGCCATGCTGCGACAGGGCCGCTTGCATCGGTTTCATGGACAAATTCGTCCGTGCCAAACCGTGCAACATGATCACACAATCACCCGATAACGCAGCTTTTGCCACCAGATTGTCGGTAGTGAATGGAATTGCGCAAGAACACAGAAACAATGCGCCCACAGTTATCAGCGGGGGCAGGCAGAGTCGATTGCTGATTAGCTGGGCAATACTTGCAGACACCCGATGGCCTCTCATGACAGCTTATGTTCGACAGACGTCAATCTACTAAGAAAGCAGTCAGCCAATTCGGCACTACTACGAAAAAAATGGCCTTGGTTCTTTGTCAATGACCAGCGTTCCATGCCAACTCTCCAATGGCAGCTGGATAGTAGTATACGCATTCTCTGCCCTGTTTAGATGCGCAAAGCAGGCTGGCTAGCAACAAGCATTTGATCGCCATCATGATAGAGTGAATCAGCAACGCTATGCACCTTCTGCCTAGATGATCGGTGAGTTGGACGTGATTGCCCCGAGATAGCGCTTCACTGCGAAAAGCTATCTTGTCGCGTGAAAAAAGAGACGACGCCATCATGGAGCGCATCCCTGCCGGGCGTTGGGGCGAGCCCAAAGACTTTGGTGGTCCTGTGGTGTTTCTCGCCTCCGATGCATCAAACTACCTGCATGGCGCAATCATTAGCGTGGATGGGGGCTGGATGGGTCGCTGAACGTGACCGTCGTAATCTGCTGTATTTAACATTAGTGATGATGATACGATCACCTGCCTGCGCAGGCAATCAAGCCACTGGTGGAGAATAAAAAGGCCTAATGATCAATTTTACTTTTACAGCCCTTTTGGTTGTTGTAACGCTACCCTTCGTCGCCACGAGCGTGTCGGCACAGAACGCGCCTACACCACAGGACATTGCCGAGTATGACGCCCTTCACACAGCAGCGCATGAGGGCGACATGCAGCGCCTTGGTACGCTACTAGAAAGTGGCGCTGACACCGAAGTGCGCGATGGTTCCGGCAGAACACCATTGCATGTGGCGGCCTTCGCATCCCAGGATGCGGTCATAGAACGACTCGCTGCTGCCGATGCGGATCTGGATGCACTGGAATCAATGGCCTACGATATCGTGACCATTGCGGCCGTCGATAATGATGTCGAATTAATGGATCTGGCTCTACGGCTGGGGGCGAGTGCCGGTAACATCACCAGCCCTTACGATGGCACAGCCCTGATCGCCGCAGCACACCTCGGACACGCCGCTATCGTACAACGGTTGATTGAGTCCGATGCGCCTTTGGATCACGTTAATAATCTGGGTTGGACCGCACTGATTGAAGCGGTTGTACTCGGAGATGGTGGGCCGGATCATGTGGCTACTGTTGCAGCCTTGGTGAACGCCGGCGCGGACAAAGACATTGCTGATCGCCAAGGCGTCACGCCACTGAACCACGCCCAAGAGCGTGGTTATCAGGAAATGGTGGAATTGTTGGAGGTTAGATAGATCAGTTGCTCATCAGTACAGGAATAGTTGCATCGGCAAACACTCGCCGTGTGGTTCCTCCCAGAAAGAACTCTCGAATACGGCTGTGGCCATAGCAACCCATAACGAGAGTATCTGCATCCATGTCTTGCGCAAAGTTGAGTATTTCTTCAGCTACTTCACGGTTTTTAGCGTCCGAATGATGCACTTCTAGCCTTACCCCATGACGCGATAGTGTATTGGCCAGCTCTTCAGTCACACCAACAATATGATCCCGATCCTGATCAGGCTGATTGATACGATGTAACTGCACCTGCGCTGCATGCCTGAGCATTGGTAATGCCCCGAACACAGCACGTGTAGATTCACGTCGACCATCCCAGGCCAGCATAATTCTTTGTGCTACGGCACCAACCTGATATTGCCATGGCACTACAAGCACAGGCCTACCGCAGGCAAGCAGCAGATACTCTGCCAAGTGCCGTTCATATGCGGAAGCGTTCTGATGATCAACCTGTCCCAAGACGATCAGATCGGCCGTATTGCCTTGGTCACTCAATGTATCAGCTACGGTGTGGGTACCAGCATCAATGCTCCGCCAATCGGCGACATAGCTGGATTTATCACTGATTTTTTCAAATGCGTTCTTTATCCGCATCTCGATCTGATGTTGTCTGTCTAAGAAGATATTCATAAGCTCGTTTGGCACACTTATCTCAGCAGATATCGGGATATCCATTGGGGCTTTGATGTGCATTCCCAGCAGGTGAGCCGTGTGGCGCTCTGCAAGCTGGTCTGCAAGTTTTAGTACCGTGTGGGCCGTCTCTTCGTTGGACAGGTTCGCCAGAATAGTTTGGTAGGTCATGATTGCTCTCGCCTTAAAAACTCATACCCAGCCTAGGCTATTCAACGTTGTACGTTAATGATCAAGATCAACTAGAGCGAAACCGGGTTTTGGGATCCCTCAAATTTCGCCTGGCCGTAGATTAAAGCCAAAGACGTTAACTAGGATCAAAAGACATTGCGAGGTTATCGCATTATTTGATTCAAATTGATGTAGATCAATTGCCCAGCTGCAAGTAGTTGTCAAGATAGCCAATACCAAAACAGCACTCAGTGGCTTATGATCTCTGAATTAACATTTCGCGAACGTCGCCAAGCTCTGTGGGTATCAGGGGCTGTCATGGTAGTTGGCTTATTGATCGCAATGGCGGGCCATGACAACGTCATCGCTGTCCATGGAATAGCAGCGGCGCTATACGGTGGTGCTTTTCTACTTATCGTGTATCGATATCGGGATGCGCCTGAACCGTCGCTAGAGCGTCTTGCGCAGTACTACGATGATCCTACAAAAGTTGGCATCGTAGTCTCCCTTGTATGGGGAGTTTTTGCCATGGGCGTGGGTGACTGGATTGCCTGGATGATGGCCTATCCCGATTTCACCTTCGATGCCGCGTGGTCAAGTTTTGGACGAATGCGCCCTGTTCATACCACCGGTGTCATTTTTGGTTTTGGCGGTAATGCGCTGATAGCAACCTCACTGCACGTGGTACAGCGAACCAGCCGTGCCCGACTGCCAGATCAATTCAGCCCCTGGTTTGTGCTTGTCGGTTATAACCTGTTCTGCCTCTTAGCAGTTATTGGATACCCCTTAGGCATCACCCAATCCAAGGAGTACGCCGAGCCTGAATGGTACCTGGATCTTTGGTTAGTCATCGTCTGGGTGACGTACTTGCTGTTGTATCTCAGAACATTGGCAAGACGTCAAGAACCGCATATATATGTTGCCAACTGGTACTACCTGGCGTTCATTCTGGTTGTTGCCGTATTGCATATCGTCAACAACCTTGCCATGCCGGTAGGACTGGGTATCGATAAAAGTTATTCGCTGTTCGCAGGTGTACAGGATGCTATGACCCAGTGGTGGTATGGCCATAATGCCGTTGCATTCTTTCTCACGGCCGGTTTTCTTGGCATGTTGTATTACTACCTGCCAAAATGCGCTGGCAGACCCGTCTACTCATACCGCATGTCGATAATCAGCTTCTGGGGCATCACATTCATGTACATGTGGGCGGGCTCGCACCACCTGCACTACACCGCCCTGCCCCAATGGGTGCAAACACTGGGTGTTACGTTCTCTGTGATGCTTCTAGTACCGTCCTGGGGATCGGCAGCCAACGCATTGCTCACGCTCAATGGTGCGTGGCACAAGGTGCGCGATGAACCTACCCTGCGCTTCATGATGGTGGCTGCAGTGTTCTATGGCCTCTCCACCTTTGAAGGCTCATTCATGGCAATACGCCCGGTAAATTCACTGTCTCATTACACAGACTGGACCATCGGCCATGTGCACTCGGGAGCAATGGGCTGGGTAGCATTTATTGTCTTTGGTTCTATTTACAGTCTGGTGCCATGGCTGTGGAAGTGTGAGCGCATGTATTCAAAATACCTGATTGAAATTCACTTCTGGTTGGCGCTGTCCGGCACCTTGATCTATCTGATCAGTCTCTGGAACGCAGGCATTACTCAAGGCCTCATGTGGCGTACCTATGGAGAGTCAGGTGAGCTTTCTTACTCCTTTCTAGAATCAATGATAGCGATGAAACCTTACTATGTTGCTCGTGGTATTGGTGGATTCTTGTTCTGGAGTGGAGCCTGCCTGGCGCTGCTTAATGTGTTGCTGACTATCCGTCAGGCACACGCTATGGAAACGGACAAATCTGATTTGACAGTATCTGCCGGCAGCTCCCTGACACCTGCTGACCTACCGTTAACCACGGAGCAACGCGCATGATTTTCGGTGCTCACTACAAGCTGGAAAAAAATTCACTCGCGTTGGTGCTGGCTATCATTGTTGTTTCAGGCATTGGTGGCTTTGTTGAAATCGCACCGCTGTTCACTATCGATGAAACAGTAGAAAGCGATCCTGACATGCGAATGTATACGCCGCTGGAGCTGTCCGGAAGAAATATCTATATCCGAGAAGGCTGCTACGCCTGTCACTCGCAAATGATACGAACGCTTAAGGATGAGGTTGATCGCTATGGCCCTTATTCGCTGGCAGCAGAATCCCAGTATGACCATCCGATGCTGTGGGGCTCAAAACGCACAGGTCCAGATTTGGCGCGTGTTGGCGACAAGTATTCGGATCAATGGCACACCCAACATCTTAACAATCCTCGCGATGTTATCCCCGAATCTATCATGCCCGCCTACTCCTGGCTGCTTCGCAATACCTTGAACGCTGCCAACTTAACGGATCATCTAACAGCGATGAAGCGTGTAGGTGTTCCCTATACGAGCGAGATGATTACCAATGCCTCAAATGATGCACTGGCACAGGCAACGGCAGATCCCGCTTTGCAAGATGGCTTGTTCGCTCGCTATGGACAGGACACCAACGTGCGAATTTTTGACGGCAAGCCAGACACGGTGACAGAAATGGATGCACTAGTGGCCTACCTGCAAATACTAGGACAGTTGACACAACTGCCCTATAAGGACGCAAGCCTTACCGACGCCACACTGGAGGAATAACCATTATGGAACACGAATTCTGGGTTTTTCTCTCCAAGTCGTGGGGGTTGCTTTACTTGATGGTTTTTTTTGTGGCGGTACTCATCTATACCTTGCGTCCGTCCAATAGAAAGACATTCGATGATGCAGCGAACAGTATCCTTGATGAGCAAGACAAGCCATGTCAATAATCGAAAGAGACAAGCACTCTGGCCATACAACGACCGGTCATGAATGGAACGGCATAAAGGAACTTAATACACCCGTTCCTCGATTAGTCATACTTTGTTTGATCGGAACCTTTATTTTTTCTATTGGCTACTGGTATTTGATGCCGTCATGGCCGCTGGTAGATCGCTTCTTTCCAGGACAGCTCGGTGTGGACGA
>JALZVU010000281.1 GCA_023301795.1 Granulosicoccus sp. | reverse complement strand
CAAAGCCGGGGGGGTTCTGTCGCTTGTAGTCCGGAACTGGTATGCAGAGCCTTACCGAATCGATGTAAATTCCCATACACAACAAGAGTTACCCACATTGCTGGAGCGCACGCGAGGCCCATCGCGCGTGTTCGATGCAGATGTACTTTTTTTCTCGGCAGGTTTCTTACGGGAGTGGTTGGAGAAACAAGGATTTGAAGTGCTCGGTGATTACGGTCTTCTTTGTCGCCCTGATGAGGTTAATAACACCGAAGGAGCAGGTTCAGAACAGGCGTTGCTCGAGAAACTGATGGCGCTGGAGAGCTCAATGGGTGAATTATTCCCCTATAAGCACACCGCACGTTATCTACAGATTGTGGCAAAAAAGCAATAGTTCCGCTGAGTCTAGTAGCAGGGAGGCTACACTATCGCGTTCTCGCGGGGCTATTATCGGTCCGAGCAGTCTACTCTTTGTGGGAATTACATTGCGCGCATTAAGACGATGTTGAAATATGATCGTTTTCTTTAAAGGTGCCTAGCTTCACTATCTGATAACCGCAAGGATATGTTGGCCTCTTTCGTTTGGTTATCAACCTTGGGTGACGACGCGATGGGAGAACGCGTAGGACGCTCGCTCTGATGTGGAGGCCACGTTTCAAAACAATTTCCAGCCAGCGCGGTGGTTTTTTAAATCCCATGGCGTTGCGTAATGGGGGATCGCACAATGCGTAGACCGCGGAGCGAGCGAAAGGTACAAGCCGTTTAGGCAAGTACATCGAAAGCAGAAGATCGCGAGTCAGAGATCCAATTTCAGCATTTGTGTCTGCATAGCAAAAATTATTGGCCTCGTATTCTCGATTGAACAACTCAAATTCAGCGTGACTTTGAGGAATCTGCTTTATGTGCATGCTTGTTCCCAGAGCTCGATAGTAGTGGACGCATGCGATGATTTCAGTCTGAGTCATGGGGCGTTTGCCAAATCGCTCCAGCCAACGGACAGGTTCCAGGACAAATGTTGAGAGTACGTACAGCATGTCATTGTTCGAAATGCGGTAACTCCCGTGCATATCATTAATTCGTGCTACGGCTTGCTGTCCGCGTTCGCTATCTAATCCATTTTCGCTAACTTCAGACAACAACAGCTCTGTATCGTCGTATCGTTTGCGCGTGGAGTTGCGAAATTCGCCGGTGAAAGACAACAGACCTGATATTGACGGTACGGCGTAGGTTCGGAAAAGCGCGAATTCTAGAGCCTTTTCGATATCCCACGAAAACTCGTAGGCCGTTAACAGGTGGTAGATTCTTTCGTAGTCGACTGTTGGATCCAGAGTCTGGATTTCATCAGACCATCGTGACATGCGCCTATTCTCGAATATATCTAGGCCAGATGATGCGCTTATTGGATGTCGACGGCAAGTTTCGGGTTAGCGCGCTGTGAGGCAAGGCCAAGTGTCACGAAGCCCAAAATGATGTGATTTTAAGCAGCTAGCACCGAAAAACAGAGACGTAATGCCTGGCGTTGTTACAGTTATCGGATTTATTCTGAAAGCTGGACCTGCGATGTTTTGCAATTGATTCAGGTTAAAGGTGCTTTTTTCGAGCTCGAAGATGTTGGCTCGAGGGGTTGTTGGTCGTAGTACAAATGCTGCTGAGCTAGTTTGAAAGCTCAGCAGCAGGACAATCAACTTATGCGAACAATACGCCGTAGGCCTTGCAGTAGGCTTTTCCTTTGGCGTTGATTTTCAGATAGACACCTTTTTGTGGCATATCTGCTGGCGCTGCAATTTGCGTAGCCAGTTCCATTTTGAGCAGTGTCTTGTAGCTCGCTGTCACTTGAGGAGTAGCCAATCCAGTTGTTTCAGCAACCTGAGGTTTGGTAAGTGGAGCTTTTTTTGTTTGAACGCTAATAGCGTTCAGGATAGAAACAAGAGCTGTGACATCGTCAAAATCTAATTTTTTGGCCGTACGTGGCATATCTGTGTATCTCTGGTTAAATGAAATTAAAATGTATACGTTTGTTACAGGAGTTCGTTATTTTCTCTAACTTCTTCTGTTTGTTGGATCTTTTATCTATCAATCCGCTGGGTATTTTGTCACATCGGATGAAGTTACGCCAACTTCGACGTTAGATAATAGAAGACGAATGCGGATTTACACACAATCTCCGACTGGTTGGGGCAGTCTTTTTGTATAAAGTTCAACGAATAGTTTATTCAGAATATATATGGATGAGTGCTTTTAACTGTCTGGAGTGGTGAGGCTAATTGATGTTGAACAGACTATTCAGTATTAACTCGACACAGTCTTTATCATCTTTAAATACTTTTCAGCAATTGAGACGGTCGTTTGTGTGCGAACTAGTTCCTTGGGTTTGCATTGTCCAGGTGCTGACTGTTGACTGAAAATTCAAACTCTAGGAATATTTCTATTGCTCTGGGCTAGTTGAAAGAGTGAGTAATCTGACTGATGAGTATCTTGTTTTAGTTAATATTGGTTTTTCTGGTTTGCGTCCAGATAAGTATAGAAGCGCAAAGTATGTGGCTTTGTTGAGGTCTCTGTATTCAGCGAAGTTCAAAAGGTTTGCAGATTTACTCGCATCTATTTGAGGCACTATAGGGGCGGTGTCAGAAAATGCAAGTAGTTCAAACCTGAGTTTCAGCTCTGTAGCTGTCCTGCTTCATGTCATATCCGAGTTCTATCTGCCAGGCTTCATGCCGGCCTTTTGATGATCATGGTGCTTTGGTCTTGATTATTCATGAAGCCACGGAGCAGGTTTTCCGAATATGAATCCGCTGGGGTGCCTTTGTGTCTTTCGTAAATAACTCAGGGCAGGATTTTCAAATTAAGCGTACTAGATACCCGTTGATGAATATCGCCGGTTCGGGCTGTTGTGAGTATCTCCATGACTTCGATTAAAAGCATAGATTTGTATGAGAGTGGTTTTGCCGACCCCTGCGCCTGCATTCACACTCCTTGTCGGTCAGTGGTGGCATGGCCTTTAAAAATGCACCGTCTCAAGACTAATGCGAGCAAAGCATTGCGAGCGTTGCATAAGATGCTTTGGTTTATCAGGTGTTGCTGCTAACCGAAATTACTCTCGTTGCTGCATTTGCTGAGTAGATCAGGCTAGATTGAAACTGCTATATGCATTTGAAATAGTCAAATGGCTCAAGGCAGCTGGTACATCGCCAGAGTGCTTTGCAAGGTGTGGAGCCAAATTGACTGATCTTTTCTACGCTCGTAGATTTACACAAAGGGCAATGTTGTGGTGTTCCTGCCTGACGCGGTGGGGCAATACCATACTCTTCCAAACGTGCACGGCCTTTGTCCGAAAGCCAGTCTGTTGTCCATGCCGGTGCAATCTGTGTCTTCAGAGATAGTTTGTTAACGCCCTGTTTGACAAGTTCAGCCCTGATGTCGGCTGCAATCACTGCCATGGCTGGACAGCCTGAGTAAGTGGGTGTAATAATTATCTCGAGAACATCACCTTTCCATTCCACATCGCGAATGATGCCCAAATCCACTACTGATATCACAGGGATTTCAGGATCTGGAACCAGCTCTAGCCAGTGCCATATCTGTTTCGTATTCGCCTGTTGGGTTGTCACCAGGAAGCGCCGGGGTAGGAGCGCTGAAGGACTTGCATGGTGGAGAGCATATGGCTCAGATGTTCTGTATGACGGCGTCCGTTTTTCCCCCCTTTGTGGGCAAAATTATCTTCAGGTGCTTTTAGATCGGCAAGCTTCAATGCTGCATCGACAGTGGTATTCCAAACGTCGCGCAAGCTTGTGGGGTCTGGGGCGATGCCGTTGGCTGTCATGGCTTCATCAACGATATCACTCTCAAACATCTCGCCAGTGTATGACCACAGTCTGTTCAGTGCATCTTGCATGATGGTATGGCTTTGTTCGGTGCCATCGCCCAAGGCAATTACAGTGTCTTGCGAGCGCTCAAGATGATATTGCGCTTCTTTCCCAGCCTTAGTTGCTATATCGGCAATGCGCTGATCAGTTGATGATTCCAGAGATGCGAGCAGAGGCACCTGATAGGCATCAAATAGAAATTGGCGTAATAGGGTATGGCCAAAATTTCGGTTAGGTGTCTCTAGGAGAAGAAGATTGCGAAAGTCATAGGCATCACGAAGAAATGCCAGATCGTCGGCTGTTCTACCAGCTTCTTCTATTTCTGCTGCGTACCCCAGCCACATCTGAGTCTGGCCGATCAGATCGAGCGCAGTATTCGCTAGCGCAATATCTTCTTCAAGCGCTGGTGCTGCGCCGCACCATTCGGATACACGGTGGCCTAGAACTAGTGTGTTATCGCCTTGACGTAATAGAAACTGGAAAAGGGCGCTCATCACATCTTGCCTACTTCTTCAGGAATAGGGAAGAACGTGGGGTGGCGATAGGCTTTGGAATTAGCAGGTTCAAACAGTGGTCCTTTGTCTGATGGGCTTGAGGCAGCTATGTGGCGGGTTTCAACCACCCAGATGCTGACGCCTTCGTTACGACGGGTGTAGACATCGCGAGCATTTTTTATTGCCATCTCTTCGTCGGGAGCATGAAGTGATCCCACGTGGCGGTGACTCATGCCATGTTGGCCACGAATAAAGACTTCCCATAACGGCCATTCTCTAGACATAGTAGATCACCCTGCCATCTTCTTGCGTTGTGCACGTTTCTCAGCGTGCGCCATCATCGCATCGCGAACCCATGCGCCTTCATCCCAGGCATTCTTGCGAGCTTCCAGACGCTCGGTGTTGCAGGGACCGTTGCCCTTGAGAACCTCAAAGAATTCGTTCCAGTCCGGTTCGGCAAAATCGTAGTGCCCGCGCTCTTCATTCCATGTAATGGTGTCATCGGGTACGCTCAACCCCAGATACTCGGCTTGTGGAACGGTTTCATCAACGAACTTCTGACGCAATTCATCGTTGCTGTTCATCTTTATTTTCCACGCCATATTCTGTGCTGAATGCACACTGTTTTCATCGGAAGGGCCAAACATCATCAGCGCGGGTCCCCAGAAACGATTGAGTGCGTCTTGCGCCATGCGTAGCTGATCATCTGTACCGTTGCACATCGTCATCATGATGTGAAAACCCTGACGTTGATGAAAACTCTCTTCTTTACACACCCGAACCATAGCGCGCGCATAGGGGCCATAGGAGGTACGTTGCAGTGGCACCTGATTCATGATGGCGGCACCGTCGACCAACCATCCAACTGCGCCCATATCTGCCCACGTCAATGTCGGGTAATTAAAAATGGATGAATATTTCATTTTTCCACTGTGCAGCATGTCATACAGCTCGTCTCGACTGACTCCCAGTGTCTCGGCAGCACAGTAGAGATACAGGCCGTGACCAGCCTCATCCTGAACCTTTGCCAGCAGATTGGCTTTGCGTTCGAGCGTCGGCGCTCGCGTTATCCAATTACCTTCAGGGAGTTGTCCGACAACCTCGGAGTGAGCATGTTGGCCAATTTGCCGAATCAGTGTCCTACGATAGCCTTCGGGCATCCATTCCTTGGGCTCAATTTTCTCACCAGCGTCAATACGTGCCTGGAACGCGGTGTCTTGCTCGGTGTGCTTTTCATTGGAGCCTTCGGACTTGACCATCTGTGCGTACATGAATTTCCCCGTGATCGACTCTTATATATACAAAACTTGCGTGTGGTGTCTCAATGCACTCATGTGTTGGTTCCAGCAAGTACGGTGTAGCTTTCTAGCGGAGGTAGTAACGCTGATAACCCTCGCGCCTCACCACCGTAACCATCCTATTACGTTCATACACTGCAAATGCACCTGTATTTTATGTTACAAAAACGCAAATATATTGATATTTGTAACATAAAACAAGGCATCAGGACGTTTACGTCATTTGCTTGAAATAGTTGAGATTGATAATGCGTTTTAACGCGCATAAATAGTTGTACTGGTCGCAAAAAATATTTGATTTGTCGAGAGTGCTTTTTGAATTGTGCGCATTGCACTTTAGTGTCATAGTCAGTGTATTACCCACTTAAATAGAACAGGAATTTGTCATGAAAAATTGCATTGTGGCCGTCGCGGCTGCCGTGACTTTGTCGCTGTCAATAGCTGCTAATGCAGAGTTCGCACTCGACCCTCGTTACACTGACGCCGACGGTGATCTGATTGCAGACATCCCGCCAGCTGCTGATCAGAAAGACCCTGGCACGTTAATATTTGCCTATACCCCGGTTGAAGATCCTGCCGTGTACGCGGAAGTGTGGGGAGAGTTCCTCGAGCATATGTCTGAAATAACTGGCAAAAAAGTGCAGTTTTTCCCTGTGCAATCCAACGCAGCGCAGATAGAAGCCATGCGGGCAGGGCGCTTGCATATCGCTGGATTTAATACAGGGTCCAACCCACTGGCTGTTGCATGTGCCGGTTATCGACCATTCACAATGATGGCTGGTGCAGATGGCTCGTTTGGGTATGAGATGGAGATAATCACCTTTCCTGAGTCCGGTATCGAGCAGGTTGAAGACATCAAAGGCGGAAAGCTTGCCTTCACATCTGAAACCTCCAACTCCGGATTCAAAGCCCCATCAGCCATCCTCAAAGCAGATTATCAAATGCTGGCAGGCGATGATTTCGAACCAGTTTTCTCGGGTAAGCACGATAACTCTATCCTGGGTGTGGCTAACAAGGATTACCCAGCCGCCGCTGTGGCCAACTCAGTGTTAAACAGAATGCTCAACCGTGATGTAGTCACAAGTGATCAGATAAAGTCTATCTACAAGTCACAGACATTCCCCACCACAAGCTACGGTGTAGCACATAATCTAAATGCTGATTTGCAGGCGCAAATCCAAGAAGCCTTTCAGACATTTGACTGGGAAGGTACCGCACTGCAGGAAGAGTTCAGCAAGTCTGGCGAAGCGCAGTTTGTGCCTATTACGTTCAAGGAAGAGTGGGCCGTTATCCGCAAGATTGATGAGGCCAACAGCGTCGTTTATAACTGTCAGTAGTGACATCATGTGTTGGCCAATTCCCTGGCCAAACCTGTCTTGCGCGTTTGCCATGTCGGTGATCGCGCAAGATCACGCCTCTCTAAGACTGCACAGGATATTCGGATTTGCTGAGCGTTAATCATCTTTCTAAAACTTACGCTGCCGGTGACAAGGCCTTGGATGACGTCACATTCACCATACCTTCGGGACAGGTTGTAGGGCTGATTGGCCCTTCGGGTGCTGGAAAATCGACGCTCATTCGCTGTATAAACCGGCTTGTCGAGCCCACCAGTGGTTCGATTCAACTTGGTGATACCACCATTACCGGACTATCCACCTCAGAGCTGCGTGCAGTGCGGCGCCGCATTGGCATGATCTTCCAGGAATATGCGCTAGTCGAACGCCTTACCGTGATGGAAAACGTGCTCTCAGGAAGACTAGGTTACGTGTCTTTCTGGCGCAGTTTTTTCCGGAAATTCCCCGCTGAAGATGTGCAAAAAGCTTTTGCACTATTGGCGCGTGTCGGCTTGACTGATCATGCCAATAAAAGAGCAGATGCCTTGTCGGGTGGTCAACGCCAACGTGTTGGTATTGCGCGAGCCCTTGAACAGGACCCGCAGTTGCTGCTTATTGATGAGCCTACTGCCTCACTCGATCCAAAAACATCCCGCCAGGTGATGCGCTTACTGCTTGAGATGTGCAATGAACGTGGATTGCCTGCCATCATCAATATTCATGATGTGGTTCTGGCGCGCCAGTTCACTGAAAGAATCATCGGCTTGCAGGCAGGCAAGATAGTGTTCGACGGCCCGCCCAGTGAGTTGGACGAGAGCGTCTTAACGCGGATATATGGCGAGGAAGATTGGAAAACGCTGGAACACGATTCTGAGGCTGCCTGAAACATGGTAGACAAAATTTCCAGCTTTCCCAAGACGTGGAAGCGCCCACCTGTCTTTTTTGAAAGCGCTCCATTACGCTACAGCCTCTATGCGCTCGCATTGTTGTGGTTTGTTCTTGCAATAGGCACTGTTGATGTCAACTGGTCTCGCGTTGCCGAAGGTATGGATCGTGGCTGGCGTTTCGTCAAAGGTTTTCTAACACCTGATTTCACGTCGCGTTGGAAGGACATCTCCGCAGGCCTTATCGAGAGCCTGACTATGACGCTGACGTCGACCGTGGTTGGTATTGTGTTGGCGGTGCCAATCGGTATTGGCGCTGCCCGTAACATTGCTCCCAAAGCTGTCTACTATGTATGCCGCAGTATCATTGCGTTATCAAGATCTCTGCAGGAGATCATTATTGCCATCCTGTTTGTTGCCATGTTCGGTTTTGGTCCGTTTGCAGGCTTTCTGACCTTGAGCTTTGCCACGATAGGATTTATGTCCAAGCTTTTGGCTGAAGATATCGAGGATATTGATGAGTCACAGACAGAAGCCATCCGGGCTACTGGTTCCTCGTGGTTGCAGCTGATTAACTACGCTGTGCAGCCACAGGTGATGCCGCGACTGATCGGCTTGTCGCTATACAGGCTGGACATCAATTTTCGTGAATCTGCCGTCATCGGAATCGTTGGTGCAGGTGGCATTGGTGCGACTCTCAATACGGCGATTGATCGTTACGAATTTGATTCCGCTGGTGCCATTCTGCTGATCATCATCTTTATTGTAATGATCACTGAGTACAGCTCTGGTTACGTTCGACGATGGGTTCAATGATGACAACTCCAGTCTGGCAACATCGCACTTCGCGCGCCAATATTGTGTTGTGGGTAGGCTGGTTATTTCTGGTGGCCTTGTTTGTCTTTTGTTGGCAGGTAATGACAAAAGACACTATCTGGGCTTTTGTAGCTGATGCGCCTGAGCAAGCGGCTGATCTGGGTTCGCGGATGTTTCCACCCAGATGGAGCTATCTCGACAAGCTGTGGGTGCCTCTATGGGACACCATGAATATCGCAACACTTGGCACGCTGCTAGGGGTCATTATTGCTGTACCGATAGCCTTTTTGGCAGCAAGTAACACCACACCCAGTACGCTGTTTGTGCGCCCTGTTGCCTTGTTTATCATTGTGGCATCTCGATCTATCAACTCACTCATATGGGCTTTGTTGCTGGTGTCTATCATCGGTCCTGGTCTTCTGGCCGGAATCGTTGCCATCGGCTTACGCTCCATTGGCTTTGTCGCAAAATTGCTCTATGAAGCCATCGAAGAGACAGAGAAAATACAGATAGAGGCGGTAACGGCTACGGGTGCATCAGGTGCTCAAATTCTCAACTATGGAATTGTGCCGCAGATTTTGCCTGCCTTTTATGGTATTTCCGTGTTTCGGTGGGATATCAACATTCGTGAGTCCACCATCCTTGGGCTGGTGGGTGCGGGTGGCATTGGCGTGCAGCTACAGGCGTCGCTCAACACGTTGGCGTGGCCTCAGGTCACCATGATATTCGTTGTGATTCTTGGCACCGTTGTTATCAGTGAGTGGGTGTCTGCAAAAGTGCGCCACGCTATCATTTGAGCCTCGTTGAAATGTAACACTGTGTTGCGAGTTGTATATTGGGACAGATGCCCAAGCGTTTGTCGCTTACAGCCGCTATCATAGGGTTATGAGTGATTATTCCATCCAGCGTCGTTGTGCCTTATCAGCCTGCCTGTCATGCGCGTAGCCACGTATACAGAAAGCGCGACCTCGTCATCCAAGTCGCCGGCCGCACTAGCCGTCTTGCTGCTGACCGTCTTATTGGGTACCGGCGTGGTGCCTACTATTGCAGCATTTGCGGGTGGTGTTTTTCCACAGCTAATGACGCCTCTTTGGTTGGTACTCTATGCCGGTGCCTTTATGGGGTTGATGTTCTCGCACGGTATTAACTGGATCACATGGCTGGTCCGCTACAGAATCCTGTTGGTGTTCCTGCTTATTGGAGCCATTGTTTCTGTCTCTTGGTCGATCGACGCGCAGGTATCTGCCGAGCGTGTCACGCACCTGATCGGCAGCTCGTTAATCGCCATCTACATCGGTTTTACCATTCCGCTACTAACCACCTTGCGAATTTTTGCTCTGATGCTGGGCCTGACTATGCTCGCTACCATCGGAGCCGCATTGATACTGCCAGAACTGGGTATAGAGTCTTACGAAGGCACTCAGGTGTGGCGAGGTGTCTTTAATTCCAAGAATGATCTGGGCTTCTGGGCGGGTGTCGGTGTGCTGCTATACATTACGTTAAGCGAGTCGTTTCATTCAATATCAATCAAGCTAATGTGCTTTGTGATGGCGGGTGTTTGTCTGGGCGTGCTTGCGCTCAGTCAGTCAGCAACCTCTTTAATAGCGATGGCCGTCGCTGGTGCCTTGTCTCTGTATCTCTACATTGCCAGTCGTTTCAAGTTGAGCTTTTACCGAATGGCGTTTCTGGCAATTCTGTTTGTGGCGCTAACTGCACTGGCTATTGCCAACATTGAAACCACGGAGCTGGTGGGTCGCTCGGGAGACCTGACCGGCCGCGGTGAGGTCTGGCGTCAGGTGCTTAAACTTATTGCAGATCACCCACTGACAGGGGTGGGGTACGGTTCGTTGTGGTTTCCCACCGATGCCACTCTCTGGATTCAACAAGGTTTTTTTGATTTCACCTGGATTGTGTATCACGCGCATAACGGTCTGCTGCAGATAGCATCAGAGATCGGGGTGCCATTGGCCCTGATAGCTATCCTGATGGTGGCTCAGCAGTTGATTGAAATTTTCTACTGCCAATATGAGCGTCAGCAGGTTGGTGTGTTGTTTGTGCTTGGCTTTGTGATTGCCTTCCTGATCAGTAACTATGCTGAAGCACGGTTTATGGTCACAAGAGAGTTGTTCTGGATCTTTTTCGTGGCTTTGCCCATCAGTATGCTTCGACAAATCAATCTGGTAGCCGCTGAGGGGCAGACGCCGTCTGACATATCCTTCAGTGACTCGGGTATTGTTGCTTACGCAGGCGTTCCGGGTAAGCCGTGGTTGGGGCCTTTACCCAGTGAGCTTGAAACGCCACACTCATCCTGGCCTGCACAAAGCACTGAGGCAGCTACGAACAGAATTCAGTATCAGGGCGAGGACGAAGAGCTTGGCCACCACCATGATGATACTGCTGATCAGCCTGACTCAACTATGTCGCTGACGGAAACTGATATCGATCTTGGTTCGCTATTCGATGATGAAGCTGAAGATCAGCATGATGATTCATTGAATGTCAGCGGAGAGTTAGCGGATCGGCCAGAAATGCCCAGCTCCGTTGATCGATCTGCAAAGCGTACAGCTGCTAGAGAGCCTGAAACATTTGACCATGACGATACATTTGATGTGGACCGTTATGATGTCGACTTTGCAGTTGAAAGCGATTGGGTTGATATCGATCTGGATGAAAAAAAGTAGGCGCTTGTTACCGTGAAAGACAATGTGTACTTTGACAACGCGGCCACGACATGGCCAAAGCCTGAAGCTGTGTATCAATTTATGGACAGCTTTTTTCGCTCTCATGGTGTGAACCCTGGGCGCAGTGGTAGTTTACTGGCTGTAGAAGCTGAGCAAATGATCACGCAGACGCGATCAATGCTTGCGCAATTTTTCAACTTTAGTGGTGCGTCGAGCCGAGTGGTGTTTACGCTCAATGGGACCGATGCTTTGAACATGGCCATCGGTGGACTAGTGGAGCCTGATGATCACATGATCATTACGCGCCTTGAGCATAACGCTGTGCTTCGCACCGCTAATCATCTTGAACGTGACAAGTCCATCAAGGTCACACGCGTTGCGCCTGAGCCGAATGGCTACGTTGATCCCGAGGCTATCCGCAAAGCCATTAAACCTGACACCAAGCTAATAGTGCTTAACCACGCATCCAATGTGATTGGTACTGTTCAGCCATTGGCGCAGGTTGCACAGGTTGCCCGTGATGCTGGCATTGTGCTGATTGTGGATAGCGCGCAAACTGCCGGTGTACTGCCTATCGACATGGATGCTCTGGATATCGGAGTGCTGACTTTTACCGGGCATAAAGGGCTGTTTGGTCCGATGGGAATTGGTGGCATGATTATCAGTGAGCGTGTGGACTTGAAGCCGTTGCGTTTCGGTGGTACTGGAGTAGATTCCATCTCTACCTATCAACCTGATGCTTATCCGTATCGGCTTGAGGCGGGCACGGTATCGGTGCCGGGTATTGCTGGTCTTCACGCTGCGCAAAAATGGTTTCGATCCTTGGGAGAAGAACTGGCTGAACAGCAGGGACTCTCTGTGGGCACTGCAGAGCAATGCCGTCTTGCACTTGCACATATACATGCGGTTGAGCTTGCCCATATAGAACGTATAGATGCTAAGTTGTGTGAGTTTGATAGCGTCAGAATTATCGGATCACCACGAGACGGGGCCCGAGTGGCAACCTTGAGTTTCACCGTTAAGGGCATGAGCACGGAAAGGATTGCGGATCAGTTGGATGCCGATCATCAGGTCTGTGCCAGAGCAGGTTTGCAATGTGCGCCATTGGTGCATGTCGATGCCGGTACAGTAGATGCGGGTGGCACTATCAGATTATCCCCAGGGTACTTTACCGATGAGCAGGATATGCAGCAGCTACTGGATGCGTTGGATGACATCCTTGGTGAGACTTGATTGCGTACACAGATTATCTCTTTACTGAATACGTGCCGCGAGCAGAACAACCATTAATAGACTCAGCGCCATTAAAATATTGATGGCTCGTTGTACGCCGGAAGGCAGGGCCAGCTTTTTCAGTCCGATACCTGCGCTCAGCCACAACAGGTGTATGGGAATCCAGATAGCGTTTATCGCCAGAAACTTCCAGAGCGTTTCCTGCCAGAGGGGCATTGATTCAAAAGCAAATCCGGTAAACAGGGTTGTGTTGACCACATAGGCTTTGGGGTTGATCGCCTGCAAGATGAGAGCATCTTTAACGCCCGGTGGCTTCTGGTTTTCGATGAACGCGATAGAGCTTCCAGCGAAAGCGATGCGCAGTGCCAGGTAGCACAGGTAGGCTATCGAGGCATACAGCAATACAGTGCGAAGTGCTGGTACGGTTAATACAATGCTCGCTAGCCCTGTAACAATAGCGAGGGCAACCAGATTGGTTCCAATAAATAACCCGAATACATACCTGTATCCTGCCTGTGGACCGAAAGAGGCGCCCACGCCTGCTGTGGAAAGTACGCCTGGACCAGGGGTGATCAACAGGAAAAATACGGCTGCAATAAAAACGTCCATATCGAGCGTGTTAATTCAACAAACGAATGCTCAGTGTAGTCGTATTGACTCGACGACACTGACTAATTGATGGTTCTCAGTAGAGAACTGGAGTTCGGCATGTTTGTCGCAGGGTGTCTTATTCTTTAGCGAGGTGTTGCAAGCACGTTAGTCCAATAGCGCTGAAAGTCAGACCCGTTGTCTTCAACACAGGTAACAGCAACTTCAGTAAATGCCGGATTCATGATATTGCGGCAGTGCCCCGGACTCTCTAGCCAATCGTCTAGCGTTTGTTCGGCGTCGTTTCTGCCTGCTGCGATGTTCTCACCTACCGCTCGCCATGCGTAGCCTGCACGTGAAACACGATCGGCTATTGAGCTGCCGTCGCTGCCTGTGTGGTCGAAGAAATTGACAGACGCCATGTCTGCTGAGTGTGCTCGTGCCGTATTTTCCAGTGTTGTATTCCAGCTCAACGAACTGGCGGAGCCGTACTCATCTGCTCCACACGAGCGTGCAGTGGCTCGTGCTTCATTGATGAGTTCGAGCATTAGCACCTGTATATCGGCGGGATCTGATGTGCAGCTGGCAGACGCTGCGTTCTGCGTGACAGCTTGTGTGATGGTTGTAGGTGCGCCCTGTGCGGGAGCAATATCAGATGCGCCTGATGCATCAGTGCTAGTAGGTGTTTCCGATATGTCAGATCCATTCGGAGCATTGTTCTCTGTGCTGACAGGTATTTCTGGAAGCTCATTCCCCGGCTGTTCTGACTCCTCTATCTCAATCAGATCTGAAGGTCCGCTGGGCGTTTGCTCAAGCTCTACCAATGGAATAGGTTCCAACGGATTTGCGGCATCTGCCGGGCTTTGTGTCTGGTCTCCGGTTGAGGGGTTTTCCGCCGGTGACGCGGCAGCTGGTACGCTCGCAGAATTTGTCGAGCTACAGGCGCTGCTGATCACAGCAAAGAGAATGATGAGTCCCGATCGTGACAGGGGTGACGTATGTATTTTTCGGATTATTGATGGCACTGCGCAGCGTGATCGATATGGCACCAGATTCTCCCTCGTTCCTCCATCAGTGCAGTTTGTATCGGCTGTTGGTGATGAAAGCTAAGGTCGCTTTTTTGCGCTGTGTCTTGTTACTACTACTGACGCTGCCGTGAAAATGAAGCATATCGTTGTTCAGGTAATTTGCGAAAACCCAGAGGGGCATCTGCATCAATTTGTAGGTCTGTGATGTAGTCGGCTGATCGGTCATGGCGCTTGAATGGACGGACTTTATTCATCATGCGATACGCCATACGCTTACCTGCGGCGCTTATCCCGTCTTCGCGCATGCTTCGTTGTTTGACACCAAGATTGCGAAGAATAAATCGGTTAGCTAAGTGCACATACCGACGTCTATAGACGGCCGGTGTGTAGTAGCTGGTTGTCAGCGATACATTCATATCCACGTTAGCGATGCGATGAGGTGCGTTGTGAGGCCAGGATGCAGCCTCACCCGGTTGCAGTCGATGAAACAAAGCGCGCTTATCGAACTCGGGACGGTAAGGCAGATCTTCGTCAATTTCCCCTGCATAGATATCTTCGATGAAGCGCTGGGGGGCTAGCTCGGCGTCCATTGCAGGGTATATCCAGACATCTTTTTCTCCACGCAGATGCCACAGCATGTTGGCTTCGGCATCTAGGTGATAATAGACCTGAGCTCCGGGGGAGCTGATTAATAGCGCGCTGTGTGCGCTAGTCGGGTTTTCCAAATGCGGGCAGTGCACATTTAAATGAGCATACATTTCATCAATCATCTGGCGGCATTCTGAGTGATTGTCCTCAATGTGTACCAGATTTAACCAGAGTCTGCCGTTTTCGACGGCGTGCCACAATTCGGCACCATTGGTGTGATCAGCGATATCGACCTGTTGCCAGTCCTTATATGTCTGCGGGTCTGTGCCCATCGTGTGGCACTGCAGATGCTTTCGTGGGTAGTTGTCGAGCAGATCAATCAAGGCATCTTTTTGAAACAGCGGTAGCTCGTTGTAGGTGTGCGAGCTGATCTGGGGCTTTTGACCAAACTGCTGATACTCTTCTTCGCTCCATTGAATTGGGCGGAAGTCGGATGTTCCTTTCATAAGTCTTTGATTGAGCGCAAAGCTTTGTGATCTGAGTTTTTCAGCGTGGGTTATGTATGAAGTCACGCAATCCACTGCTTAGAGGATTGTGAGGAAAGGGCCATGACAATTCATGCATAGTCCAAGACGGTTGTTTTTTAGAAATTGCACGTAACTCCTTGCAAACTCTGTGCAAAACGTCTGGCTCAGGTGTGATCTTTATGTAGCCATTCGGCAGTCATTGTTAAGTTTGGCTGCTCCCATTGTCACACCGAGGCAGAGCACTTCCTGAAGGGTGTTTGAGAATAGTCTGGGCTGATATGTATTGACCTGTCAATGGTATACGTGAATATTTCTTTCATATTAACTTACAAATACGTTGGGTCAGAGCACGGGCAAGCAGACTGCGACG
>JALZVU010000280.1 GCA_023301795.1 Granulosicoccus sp. | reverse complement strand
TGGTCATAGCCACATGAATGGTGCATCACATTCAGCGCTCAACGGCGGATCGCCAGCGCCAGTGGTTACGAACGGATCAGGCAATCCTGCTGCACAGGTAGCTGCTGCAGCACCAGCGGCTGCGCCGGTTGCGCCTGCCGTTCAGCATAACGCAGTACCAGCAGTCAACGGTCATGCAGCGCCATCTGCAGCCGTGCCGCCAGCTGCATCGCCAGCTGTCTCAAAAGGCAATGGCGCGCTGAATGGTTCAGCTGAACCCAAGATCAGCACTGATCTTGTACGCATGCTGATTGCTGAAAAAACCGGCTATCCCGTCGAGATGATTGAGGATGATATGGATTTGAGTGGAGAGCTGGGAATTGACTCGATCAAACAAGTCGAAGTTCTATCAGCCTTGAGAAAACAGGTTCCGGATATCAAGGATGTTGGCACTGCTGACATGGGTCAACTCAGAACCATCAGGCAGATTGCAGATTTTTTCGGCTAGGGGACGACGGACGTTCGTTAAGTTCGGATCGTCCCCTGACAGCTACTCATCTGGATTCTCAAATAGCTGACGTCAATGCCGTTCAGGCTGAGATTGCGCGAACGGTATCGGTGCGTCCTATCGAACTGCGAGCGCTAGCCGAGCTTCATGACGGCTTGGCAGATGAGGTTGGTACGTGGTCGAGTATCGCTATTACGAACGAAAACTCAACTCTCGCTGAGTCTGTTGCGCATGCGCTTAGTGCTAATGGGTGTAACGTTCAGATAAGCAACAGCCCCGAAGCTCTAACGCAACAGCTGATCGTGTGCACCGCATTGGGTGGTGGCAATGTTATTGATATGCATTGGCAGGCGCTGTCTCACGCTCAGGCGTTTCGGCGTGCGGGTGGAAAGTCATTGATATTGCTGCAGGATACAGGCGGTAACTTTGCAGGTGGTCCTTCTCACGGATGGCACGGAGGCATGGCGGCGCTTGCCAGAACGGCAGCGCTGGAATGGCCGGATATGAGCGTTCGCTGCATCGATATAGCGGTTGAACCTGAGGATGTGGTGGGCACAACATCGCGGTTAATGAAGGCGTATGCGCAAAACACACCCCTATCTGGTGTTGATCTGTCTGGACGGGTTTGTGCCATGCATACGGGAGAGCTGTTGCGGCAGCCGTTGCACAGTTCATCGCAGGCAGAGACCACTGCAAACGATGTCTGGATTGTTTCCGGAGGTGCCCGTGGAGTAACAGCTGCCTGTATAGAAGCGCTTGCGCAGCGAACCGGTGGACGCTTTGCTTTGCTCGGACGCTCTGTACCGGCCGAGTGGCCGTCAGGTATAGAGCTTAGCGACGATATCAAAGAGCTGCGACGCCTACTGGCTGCACGCGCGCTGGCAAACGGTGAACGTCCCGTACCTAAAGATATTGAACGCATTGCACGTCAGGCACTGGCAGGGCAGGAGATTCGTAACACAGTGGCAAGCCTTGAAGCTGCCGGTGCATCCGTGCGTTACTATCCGTGCGATATCTCCAGCCAGCAGCAGGTGAACAACGTCGTGGCCCAGATACACAACGAGCTAGGACAGATCACTGCCATGGTGCACGGAGCAGGTGTTCTGGCCGACAGTAATCTGATTGATAAAACCCGTGAACAGCTGGATCGTGTGTTTGACACAAAGGTGGGTGGCCTAAACAATCTGCTCGTTGCTCTGGAAGGAGCGCGGTTGTCGCACATTGCTTTGTTTTCATCGGCTGCTGCGTTCTATGGAAATACCGGGCAAGGCGACTACGCCATGGCCAATGAGGTACTGAACCGCATAGCGCAATCGTTACAGCAGCGCTTGCCTGAGGCTACCGTTAAATCGTTCAACTGGGGTCCGTGGGAGAGTGGCATGGTTGACCAGACGCTTGCCCGGTATTTCAAAGAAAGAGGGATAGGGCTTATCCCGGTTGATCAAGGGGCGGCACTGTTTGCGGACGAAATGCTGGCAGGTGCAGGTCGTGGCGTTGAATTGCTGGTGGGTGATTCGTGGGCTGATACCAGCGCACACTGAACATGAATGCTGCTGAACCTATTGCTATCGTTGGGCGCGGTTGCGTTCTTCCCGGTTGCCTGACGCTTGACGAATTGTGGCAGGCGGTGATCAGTGATCAAAACCTGCTTACGCAACGAAGCAGTCGGCATAAGGCTGGTTGCGTCAATGCAAATCACCCAACACCTGCGTGTACGTGCAGTTGTAAAGATCAGGGCGGTATTGAACGCATAGCGGTTGATCAGGTATCAGGTGGTCAAACGGCTGTGGGTGGGTACATCCAAGGCTTTGATAAGGTATTCGCCCCCGAACGCTACTCGCTGGAGGGCATTGATGTATCAACGCTTGATGCCGTGGTCAAATGGCCATTGCATGCGGTATCGAACGCCTGGCGAGAAGCTGGCTCACCCGATGCTGACACTCATCGCACCGGTGTTGTGCTCGCCAACCTGTCATATCCGACTCAAGGCAAAGCTGACTATGCCTGTTCACACTGGCTAAACGGGCAGAGTGATCAGCCCGCGCTGAACGCGTTTAACTCAGGCTTGCCTGCCCAGTTAATAGCCAAGGCCTTAGGCATCACAGGCGATGCATTTTCTCTGGATGCTGCATGCGCGTCTTCGTTGTATGCATTACAGATTGCTTGTCAAAAGTTACAACAACAGAGCCTTGATGTCGTCGTTGTTGCTGCGGTGAATGCTGCTCACGATGATATGTTGCAACATGGTTTTGGCGCACTTCAGGCTCTGAGTCCTACTGGACAATCCCAACCTTTTGCCGCAAGCGCGGATGGATTAGTACCGGCTCAAGGTGCTGCTGCTGTTGTGCTAAAGCGGCTATGTGATGTAGGTGACGATGAGAAAGTGTTCGGAGTGATTCGGGCTGTTGGCCTGTCCAATGACGGACGTCGTGGCGGGTTTCTGGTGCCGGACTCTCAAGGCCAGCTTGAGGCCATGCGCGATGCTTATCAGCGATGTGACGTAGACCCGAGCAGTATCGATTATCTGGAGTGCCATGCCACTGGAACACCCGTGGGTGATTCGGTGGAGATACGCTCTGCCAGTGAGTTCTACGCACGACAAACTCCGCTGCCGGTAGGATCATTGAAATCCAACACGGGTCACCTGATTACCGTAGCAGGGCTTGCCAGCTTGTTGAAGCTTACGCTGGCCTTGGAGCACGACACGCTACCACCAACACGTATAACCGGTGCTCTCAACAGCAGTTTTGAAAATTCTTGTCTGTTGCCACAAACCAAGTGTCAGCCATGGCCAGCATCCAGTGTCCGGCGTGCGGCAATCAGCAACTTTGGTTTTGGCGGTAACAATGCGCACCTTATTCTAGAAGATTATCATCTGGCCACGCGTGTTAAAGGGCTTGCCAGTTGCGACAGCACCTATTCAGAACAGGCTACGGATCAATTAGTGATTTGCGCGCTCGGAGCATTGGCTGGAGGTGATCGTGGTACTGACCGCATTGTTCGTCGCCTGATGTGCTCGCCCGAATCAGTAGTTGAGCGTTGTACATCGATTACGCTTGACCCCTTATCGCTACGAACACCACCTGCAGATTTTCAGCATATCGAACCTCAACAACTGGCACTGCTAGCGGTAGTTGATGATGCTTTGCAGCAGCTTGATATTGATAGCTTGCGTGGCAGTGGTGGTTTGGATTCGAAGGCAACCGCGCCTGTTGAGGCTGTGCTAACGGCCGAGCGCATTGGTGTGTTTACGGGTATGGGGTGTGCGACTGATGCGTGCCGCTGGCTGTTGCGTTCACAGCTGGATGATGTCTTTGGCGCTGATGTCGATGAAGCTACCTTGGCCTCACTTAAGGATAATGTTGTTGCATCGATGGTAGCGGCTGACGTGTTGGGAGCGATGCCAAACATGCCTGCCAACAGAATCAATGCGGCTTACGATTTTCGTGCACAGGGATATAGCGTCTCTGCTGAGGAACTCTCAGACATGATGGCCTTGCAGTTGGGGTGTGAGGCGCTCAAAGCCCACACCATCGATTTGGCGGTGATTGGTGCAGCAGACTTTGCGAGTGAGCCGGTACGCCGCGCAGCGCTTGGTGCGAGTGGCGCTCAAGGCCGATTGTCTGACAAGGCCTGTGCGTTGTTGTTAATGCGGGAGTCTACGGCGCAAAGCTTAGGCGTTACCGTGCTAGGCACTGTTCATCCGGTGTCGGATAACAAGAGCGTAAAAGATGATGCCACCGGATCTTCCTCCCCTTACCAGGCATTGATACAGCAGGTGTATGGTTCGGCACCAATAGCTGACACACTGTTTTCCATGGTAGTGGCGACCGCACTTGCTACTCGTGGTCAGAGGGTGGGACAACACAATACTGAACCACGTCTTGCAAAATGTCATTCGCTAAGGTTGCTTTTTAGTCAGCCAGCTGCAGCGTCTGGCAACAGTGAAAAAACTCAACCCTGGATGCTGGCGCTGAACCAGGCCAAGTCCACTCCAGATCTTCTCAGGCCAGCTCCGTACTTGTATTATGCAAGTGCCGACACTGATCTACAGCTTCGTGATTTGATACAAAAGCGCATCTGCGGTGGCACAGGTCAGCGACGTGTTGCCGTTGTGGCGACTAGCCAAACGCAGCTGGATGAGCGTTTGGAACAGGCGATTAGTGCGTTATCGAATGACGAACGCGCTGAAGGTATTCACGTTGGTAATGGTTCCCCCACTGGAGAACTGGCATTCGTCTACACCGGATCTGCAGCGGCCTATCCCCGTATGGGGCGCGGATTGTTTATGGCGCACCCAATGCTGGCATCAAAGCTAGCAGCAGCGTTTCCATCCGTTGCCAATGTGGCGCACCTGCTATCCCAGTCCAGCCTCAATGCTTACGAACAACTTTGTGCCGTAACACTAATTAGTCAGGCACACACGATAATGCTGCGAGACGTCCTGGGGATATCACCTGACGCCATTATTGGCTTGTCATTGGGTGAGAGCAATGCGTTGTATGCGTTTGGTTTATGGAACGATACGTCAGGACTGCTTGATGATGAAGGTATCGTCAACATGTACGACGAGCAGCTGGGTGGGCAGTTTCGCTGCGCCAGCGCTGCGTGGGGTACAGACGAGCCAGTAACCTGGACCAACTGGCGTATCTACGCGTCTGTGTCAGCTGTGTCCCTGGCCATAGAGCAGCTACCTCGCACAGACATAACCATTATCTACTCAGATGATGATTGTATTATCGGTGGGCCCCTTGAAGAGTGCCAGGACTTGGTGAGATCGTTGGATTCGGGCAGTGGTGTATTGATGAACCAGCATCTGATTGTTCACACACCGACACTGCAGCCCTACGCTGATACATGGCGAGAACTGCATACCCGCCCGACAGCCAACAACGCAGGCGTTCGCGTATACAGTCATGGCGATCACAAAAGCTACGACCCTACCCAAGAAAACATCGCCGAACAAATTACCCGCCAGGCACTGCAGACCATTGATTTTAGAAAAATCGTGGAGCAGGCTTATGCTGATGGCATTCGAACATTCATCGAGCTAGGTCCGCGCGATTCGTTAACATCCAGCGTTGATAAGATTCTGGATAATCGACCGCACAGAGCTGTGGCAGTTGACCGGATTGATCAATCAGATGCTTGTCAGCTTGCAGAATTAGTTGCAGCCTTGTATGTAGATGGACATCCGGTTGATATCGCAGCTCTGTGCGCTCAGCTGGACCAATTGCACAATAACCCTTGGAACGTGCGCGTGGCGCGCTCATCGGACATAAACATCATGACAGGTTTTGACATGCCAGAATGGCCACAGCGCGCCGTAGCGGCGACTATGCCTTGCGCACCGCCGTTGCCCGCACCCACTTATACTCTGCTGACAGATCCTGGTGCTTCGCAGCACTCAGATTCTATTGAGCCTCTCGACGTTAACTCAGTGGCAGGTAATGTAGCGCTACCACAACACGCACCACGTGGTCCCAGCTTCGGTCACGATGCGCTGGAGCTTGCCACCCGAGGGTTAATATCATCACTGTTTGGTGATACTTTCAAAGCACAGGATGGTTACAGCCGGCAAGTACGCTTACCAGCACCGCCGCTACTGATGGTTGACCGCATCACCGGTATCGATGCCAAGCCTGGGGTTGAAGGCACTGGCACCATCTGGACTGAAACAGACATCAAGGCGGATCAATGGTATCTACATGCCAATGCGATGCGTCCCGGCCCGTTGATAGAATCCGGGCAAGCTGATCTATCCTTGATTTCCTGGATGGGCGCAGATTTCCAGAATCGCGATGAACGCGTCTATCGCCTGCTCGGTTGTGAGATGACTGTGCACGACGAACGGCTGCCGCAAGTGGGTGATACCTTGTGCTACCAGATAGAAATCACGGGACATGCAGAAGTCAGCGGTATACGATTGTTCTTTTTTCAATACGACTGTCGAGTCAATGGACGACTGGTTATATCAGTGCGCCATGGTCAGGCTGGGTTTTTTACCAATGAAGAATTGGCATCCAGTAAAGGCGTATTGATTGACTTGGCTGACGAACAGCCTTTGACTGAGAATCCGCCAGTTTTCGATAGCACGAAGGCATCCAGAAAAACATCGTTCACCTCAAGCGATCTGCAAGCGCTACGCGATGGCGACGCGTTTGCCTGTTTCGGAGAAGGGTTCGAGCACTGTGCAGCACATACAAATCCACCACGCCTTCCAAGTGGCAAGCTTGTATTATTTGATGAGGTCTCTCATTTTGATCCTAATGGTGGTGCATGGGGGCGTGGCTTCCTGCAAGCCGTGGCAACAGTCCCGGTAGACGCCTGGTTCTACGATGGGCACTTTCATAATGACCCGTGTATGCCTGGCACGTTGATGGCCGAGGCCGCAGTACAGGCGCTGGAGTGTCTGGCGATGGCGATGGGTCTGACCTGTCAACGCGATGGCTGGGTGTTTGAGCCTGTGCCTGGATCATCAGCCCGTTTCGAATGCCGCGGGCAGGTTATCCCTGATAAGGAGCATGTGCTGACCTACGAGGTTCATGTGGATCAGATTCTCAACGACGGTATCCCTGAGGTACATGCAGCACTGGTGACCAGTTGCGACGGATTCAAAGTGTTTTACTGCCCCAGTTTCAAGATACGGCTGCGCCGTGAGTGGCCGGTACCATCACCTGAACTTCAGCCCGTATGGATAGGGCCGGAGAACGAGTCGCGTGGTGACTGGCCAGCGTTGCTAGCGTGTGGCAACGGTGCGCCCTCAGATGCGTTTGGTGAGATGTATAAGCCGATGGATACTCACAGACGTGCGCCGCGTTTGCCACAGCCGCCTTATCACATGATTTCGCGCGTGCTATCAATTTCCACGCGACCCAACATGCCAGAGATTGGGGCAACGGTTGTCACTGAATTTGATGTGCATAGTGATGCCTGGTATTTCACTGACAGCCGTAACGGACAAATGCCATTTGCCGTATTGCTGGAAGTGGCTTTGCAGCCGTGTGGCTGGTTGGGAAGTCATGGTGGTTTTGCATTGCTGGGCGGTGAGTGCTTTCGTAACCTGGATGGCGATGGAGATATCGCCAGAAACATCGATGCCATCGACCAGTGTATTCGCGTAACAGCATCGATGACGCGCTTCTCCACGATGGGCTCCATGACGATCGTCCATTTTGATGTCAGCGTGGAGTCAAGCCTTGGGTATCGTGTGATGACACTTGAAACCAGCTTCGGTTTCTTTCCCATGGACGCTTTGGACAGGCAGGTAGGTCTGGATACCAACGATCAGCAAAGGGCGATGCGCCAGTTGCCGGCAACGCAGTGGCCTGTCGATGACCTGCAATCGGTGTTGCCTGCGGGCAAAATGCTGATGGTTGATGAAGTGGATTTCTTTGAGCCTTCAGGTGGGGCAGCAGGACTTGGTCTTATTCGCGGATTTCAGAAAGTGGATCCGTACGCGTGGTATTTCAAAGCACATTTCTATCAGGATCCGGTACAGCCGGGTTCACTGGGGCTGGACGCGTTGTTACAGCTGATGCTGCGTGCCATAGTGCTCAAAGGCGCTACCCAGACTATGCAAAACCCGCGCATTCGCTACATCACGCCTGAACAGTCACTGCGATGGTCATACCGGGGGCAGGTTACGCCCAGTGCGGTTCAGGTGACGCACGTTATAGAAATTACGTCGATTGAAAATCATGGTGAGATGTTGGTGGTAACAGGCTCTGGCAGCTTGTGGCGTGATGAATTGCGGATCTATGAGGCAAGCAATCTGAGTATCGGGGTGTTTGACGATAGTTGATAAATGGCGCTTGGCTCATTTCAACGAGTGTCATTGAAACAATTCTTTGTGTAATTTCATCGCTATTCCAGCAGAGTACCCATCATGAATCGACTCGCCCCATTCGTACTGCTAGTGCTTGCCAATAGCTTCTTATGGAACGCTAGCGCCGCTTACGCTCAGACAGATGCGGCGCCTGATTCTGATTCACCGGTGGTCAGCGTGGTTACAGCGACCACTGGCGATGTAGAAACGCGTATTTCAGTATCTGGCACATTGGTAGCTGCAGAAGAGGTGTTGGTTAATACGCGTATCAACGGCTACGCAATAGAGAATATTGCCGTAGAGATTGGTGACACCGTGGTAGCCGGTAGCGTTCTGGCAACGCTGGATGATTCGGCACCGTCTGCGCAACTGGCACAAGCTGAAGCCGAACTTGTCAGGGCGAATGCTGGAATCGGTCAGGCCAGAAGTCAGATTGACGCTGCAAGCGCCACAATGATTGAGGCTAACGCAAGCCTTGCCCGTAATGAGCGTCTGCGCCAATCGGGCAATATCAGCGAAGCCACTGTTGAGCAAGCCAGATCTGCTGCAAGTACAGCTGCGGCCAATGTGGCTTCGGCACGTGATGGACTTAATGTCGCCAATGCACAGCGCACCTCTGCAGAATCGCAGCGTGATCTTGCACGGCTAACGCTTGCACGCACACAGATTACAAGCCCTGTGGCGGGTATTATTTCGGCCCGCAATGCGCAGCTTGGTGAGATAGTCAGTGGCGGCGGCGAGCCCATGTTTCGCCTGATCCGAAATGGTCAACTGGAAATCGCGGTTGACGTTGTGGAGACCGCACTTGGCGGACTTGATCAAGGAGATCTGGCAACGCTGAATGTCGCCGGGGTCGGATCTGTAGATGGATCGGTGCGCTTGATATCGCCGATCGTAGATGCGCGTACCCGGCTTGGCTCAGTCAGGTTGTCGTTGCCTGCGAACCCAGCGCTCAAAGCGGGATTATCTGCCAGTGGCTGGATTATTACTAACCAATATAAGGCGATAACAGTTCCAGCCAGTGCGGTGTTGACCCAAGGTCTGGAATCACACGTGCAGCTGGTGGTTGATGGTCTTGTGCAGACTCAAGTGATAACACCGGGTGTTTTTTCTGCTGATGGTCAACGGGAAGTGCTGACAGGATTAGAAGGTGGCGAGTCAGTTATCGCTCGTGCTGGCGCTTTTTTCATTGATGGTGATGCGGTGCGTGTCATCGATGCTCAGGCCAGTGGAGACGCTGAGGCTGTAGATGCTCAATGAACATGTCAACATGGTCCATACGTAACCCTGTACCGGCATTAGCGCTGTTTCTGGTGCTTTGTGTGGTGGGCTTAGTCAGTTTCAATCGATTGCCCGTGACGCAATTTCCCAACATCGATCTACCTATCATACAAATTGCTGTGTTTCAGGCAGGGGCTGCCCCCGCTGAGCTGACCAATCAGATCACCCGCCCAATAGAGGATGCAGTTGCTAACGTTAATGGCGTGGACAAAGTCAGTTCCACTGCCAGTGACTCCAACGTATCTATCACGGTGCAGTTTACGCTGGAGACAGACAGTGATCGTGCACTCAATGATGTGAAAGATGCTGTGGTTGGTGTCAGCTTACCTGATTCTGCCAATGAGCCTGTGGTGACACGACTGGATGTCACGGGTCTACCGATCCTCACCTATGCCGTGTCGGACGACACGCGTTCTATCGAGAACTTGTCCTACTTTGTTGATGACATCATCAGAAGCGAATTGCAGGGACTTAAAGGGGTTGGTGAAGTCTCGCGGTTCGGCGGCGCTGATCGTGAAATCAAAGTCGAACTTGAGCCCAACCGTTTAGTGGCCTTTGGCATTACTGCATCTGAAATCAGTAGCCAGCTGCGCGCAACCAACATCAACATGGGGGGAGGCCGCGGCCAGCTTGGTGGACAGGAGTACACGATTCGCGCGCTAGGCAGCGTGGATTCAATCGAGAAGCTTGCAGCCACTGAGTTGTCGCTGAGTGATGGTCGTACGGTGCGTCTTGATGCTCTGGGGTCGGTTATTGATGGCGCTTCAGAAGCCCGCGCCTTTGCGTTGTTTAATGGCAAGCCTGTGGTGGCGTTCGGTATCAAGCGCTCAACCGGGGCGAGTGACTTGACCGCTGCTATCAATGTAAAGGAGAAATTGGCGGAACTGCAGGAGCGTTTTCCTGACATCACAGTGTCACTGATTAACGATACAACGACTTATACTGAAGGCAACTACAAAAGCGCGATGAGTACCCTGTATGAAGGGGCGGCGCTAGCCATCCTTGTGGTATTCGTATTCCTGCGCAATTGGCGTGCAACGATTATTACAGCAACTGCATTGCCGTTGTCGGTAATACCCACGTTCTTCGTTATGGACTTGCTTGGTTTCTCACTCAACACCATCAGTCTATTGGGTATCACCCTGGTAACCGGCATTCTTGTTGATGATGCGATTGTGGAGATCGAGAATATCGTTCGCCATATCAAGATGGGCAAACCTGCTTACGAGGCTTCCGAAGAGGCTGCTGGAGAAATTGGTCTTACGGTAATCGCTATCAGTTTCACCATTGTTGCCGTGTTCGCACCGGTGAGTTTTATGAGTGGCATTGCAGGGCAGTATTTCAAGCAGTTCGGATTGACCGTGGCTGTTGCTGTGCTGTTCTCTTTGTTGGTGGCACGCCTGATCACACCCATGATGGCAGCTTACTTCATGCGTGATGAGCTAGACAGTGAGCCGCAAAAGGATGGTGCGCTGATGCGCGTCTACTTGAGAATTTTGCGCTGGACCTTAGGCAACCGCACCGTCACTCTATTGTTAGGTTTGGGAATATTTGCTGTGTCGATTTATTCGGCCACGCTGCTGCCCAGTGAGTTTGTGCCTGAAGCAGACGAGGGACGTGCATCGGTGAGCATTGAGCTTCCGCCAGGTTCAACATTGCAGGATACCCAAGCCGTGTCTCGGCAGCTTTCAGCACAGATTGCAGAGTTTCCAGAAGTAAAAAGTGTGTTTGTGGATGGCGGGGCGTTTCAAGGGGGCATTGCCAATGCCAAGCTGGATATCGATCTGGGGCCGCGCGACTCACGTGAGCAATCAGCTCAAGTTCTACAACGAGTCATTGAGCAGCGACTTAAAGACACTCCCGATGTGAAGCTGACGTACTTGAATGCGGGCGGCATGCGTGATGTTCAGATATCGGTGTTGGGAAGCAACGGTGATGATGTTCGCGAGGCGGCGCGTCAGCTGGCTGCGCAGATGCGTCAGCTGACGACCATTCGCAACGTGACCACCTCTGCATCGGCCACCAAGCCTGAGATTCAAATCACACCAAAGACAGATATTGCTGCTGATCTAGGGGTCACTGCCAGTGCTCTTGCATCCACACTTCGTATCGCCACGATCGGTGATGCAGGCGATAATCTGGCAAAGTTTAATGCAGGCGAGCGCCAGCTGGATATCTCGGTACGGATGAAGGAGTCAGTGCGTGAGGACCTTTTCGAGATGGCCAATCTGCATATTCCAACAAACACCGGTAGTCCTGTGCCGTTAGGAGCCGTGGCGAATGTTGCCTTCTCAGAAGGCCCGGGAGAGGTACGCCGCAGTGATCGAAAAGAGCTGGTGACCGTCGAAGCAGACCTGACCACCGATGTTCCTTTGGGAACCGCCATTGAGTCGATCTATGCCTTGCCGTTAGCGAACAATATGCCAGCGGGCACCATTATTCAGCAAGCAGGTGATGCCGAGGTAATGGGTGATGTGTTTGCTAGTTTTGGCCTCGCCATGGGGGCGGGCATTTTGTTGGTGTATGTGGTTCTGGTATTGTTGTTTTCAAGCTTTATTACGCCCGTTACCATTCTGCTATCTCTACCGCTGGCTATAGGCGGTGCCATCTTTGCGTTATTTCTTACCAATAATGCGATCAGTTTGCCAGTGGTTATTGGTTTTCTGATGCTGATGGGCATCGTTACCAAGAACGCGATTATGCTAGTTGAGTTTGCTCTGGAAGCGATGAAACACGGCGTCAACAAAGCCGAGGCAATGCTCGATGCGGGGCATAAGCGAGCACAACCTATTATCATGACCACCATTGCCATGACGGCTGGTATGTTGCCCAGTGCACTTGCGGTGGGTACAGGCGGGGAGTTTAGAGCACCGATGGCCATAGCAGTAATTGGTGGCTTGATTGTCTCAACATTTCTGTCACTCCTGTTTGTACCTTCACTGTTTAGTGTTGTTAACTCGTTGAAGGATCTATCGCGACGTTTGCTGGTGAATGTTCTTGGCGCTAACAAACCGGCAATGAATTCGCCTAATACGGTGTAGTGTGGTATTTTAATTGAACCTACATTCAAGTATTGTTGCTTGTGTGTGTCTACGTGGAAGCTGTGGATCGCCACGCTAGCGCATTCGGGCGTCCATGCTGAATCTGCTAACAGACGTCAACCACTATTCCAAGAGGCGATGGTTATGCCAATAAAAGCAGTGACATTTGATGCTTACGGTACGCTCTACGACATTCAGTCTGTATCGCAGGTTACCGAACTGGAATTTCCAAGCTACGGAGATTTGATTACTCAAGTCTGGCGGCTAAAGCAGCTTGAATATACGTGGCTACGGACTCTGATGGGCAAGTACCGCAGCTTTTGGGAGATCTCTGAAGATTCTCTGGTATTTACCTTGCGTGCTATAGGGCTCGATTACGACGATGAGAACATCGCTCGTATTATGGACAAGTACCTGCATCTTGATCCTTATCCTGATTGTCTGGCAACACTAGACGCCTTGCATGGGCTTCCGTTATCCATTATGTCTAATGGCAATCAGGAGGTTCTCGATACATTGGTCAAAAACACGGGTGTTTTTGAGAAGCTGGACAGTGTCATCAGCATTGATACGGTACAGCGGTTCAAACCCACAGCGAGCGCCTATGAGCTGTTCGAAAAAAACGTCAAGGTATCGCCAGAAGAAACCCTGTTTGTATCATCAAACGCTTTCGACGCCTGTGGTGCAAAGAACTTCGGATTCAATGTTGCGTGGATTGAACGGGTGACACAAAATGCACTGGCTGCGGAGATAGAGGCATCAGACATTGTCGGTCCGTCAACGATGTTCAAGATGCTACGCATGCAGATGGAAAATTTTGATATGGAGCCTGACTACCGGCTAACATCGTTGTCTGATTTGCCGAAAATTGTGTTTGCCTAGCGACCTGTGTGCAAAGGCCCATTCAGGTTAGTTATATTCCCTCCTGACCTATTTTTAGCTTAAAACAACTGAATTTGATATGGGGCGCAATCGAGAGTTCAACCACGAGGAAGTTCTGGATCGTGCCATGATTGTATTTTGGCAACGCGGCTATACAGCAGCCTCAATGACAGAAATGTGCCAGGAAATGTCGCTGAATCCTGGCAGCATTTATAACGCGTTTGGCAATAAACATGGTCTATTCATTGCCGTTGTAAAAAAATACTTTGCCGATATAGCAGCACCTGGTATCGATGTTATCGAGAATAGTGCGAGCGGGGTAGAGGGCATACAGAAATACTTCGAGATGATCGCCCAAGGCATTCTCAACGGACATCGGCATTGGGGATGCCTGGGCACCAATGCGTTCATAGAACTCTCAGAGCAGGACAGTGAAGTTGCCTTGGTAATGTCGAATCATCTGGCAGATCTTGAACATAGCTTTTATAAGGCCCTCACCAAAGACAACATTGAAGACGCTGAAGAACGCGCAAAGTTTTTGATTTGTATGTCTCAAGGACTCAACGTTATAGCCAAAACATCACCGAGTGCAAAAACGCTGGATGCCATGATTGAGCATACGATGTCAGTATTGAATACGCCTGAAGTGGCTTAACCCTAGGGTTAACTATTTGTAGTTGGCTAAAAACAGTGTTTCCCGTAATGCAATTAATCTTGAATTTCGATTCAAGATTAATTAGTATTAATAAGAACAAGAGCATTTATGCCTTGGCATTAATTGTACTGAGGCAACGCTGCGACGAAGTTTGGCAAGGATAGAACAGGAGACGGCATATGGGAGCCTATAAGAAAGAGCTCAAATCCACGGTTGGATTCGGCATTGTCTATGTGCTCTTGGGGCACACCGGGCTGTGGGCCATCCTGCTGGGAACAAATAATGACGTTCGTGTATTGGGATTTCCGATCCACTATTTCATCGCCATAATTCTAGGCTCATTGGGAGTTTTTATTGTCTCCTTGTTCTGGACGCGTTACGCCAATGCGCTGGAAGATGAAATTGCCCATGAGAATGCAGCTGCTCTGAAGGATAAGACCTCATGAGCGAAGAAAGCTGGCAACTGGGAAATATCTGGCTGGGTATGGGCATCACCTTTGCTGTTTTTGCCCTCTATTATACTGTCGCGGTTATTAACAATAAAAAGACTGAGACTGCTGAGGATTTGTATTTAGCAGGCCGTTCCGTAGGGCCAGTGGTGAACTCTCTGGCAGCGGCATCAACATGGATGAGCGTTGCGACATTCATGGGTGTGGTAGGACTGATTCAACAGCTGCATTTACCGTTTGTGTACATGTGGGTTCAGTTGATTCTGAGTGTGCCACTACTTGTCATGCTTTACGGTGCGTCGCTCTATCGAATGGAGGTGTTCACATCGGTTCATTTTGTAAAGCGGCGCTATGGGCGCAACAGTGCGTTTCTTGCTGCCGGGTGGATGTTCCTCATTATGCTGATGTATATGATCGGTCAATTCATCGGTATTGCAAAAGTGTTTGAAGTGCTACTCGGTTTGCCCTACACGCCATCACTCATAATATCTGCTGTCGTAATCACAGGGTATATCACTATCGGTGGGATGAAAGGCGCCACTTATAACGATGCTATCCAGATGGTGATCATGATGATTGCGCTACTGGTTCCTCTGGCCGCTATTTTAAAAGCCATGAACGTATCCGGCTACTGGTTCCCGCCGCTTGGCTACGGAGATATGACAGATACTTTGCTGGAACGTATTCCCACCTTTTTTGACTTGCGATTTGAGGCGCGTTTTTATGTGGCGCTTTTCGTGGCGTTGACCATCGGCATCATCGGTTTACCTCAACTTGCGCAGCGCGTGCTGACCTCTGAAAACATCAAGTCCTCACGCAAGGTGGTGCCATGGTTCTGCTTTTGGGTTGGTCTGATGTTCTTAGGCACGTACGCAATGGGTTTTGCAGGTGTATATCATTTTGCATTAATCGGTCAGGAGCTATCGCCTGAGGCTGCCGATAAAACCACCTTGCTTCTCAATCTGGCTTACAACCCGGATTGGGTGTCTGCATTCGTTATCGCAGGTGTACTGGCTGCAGGTGTATCCACTATTGCGGGATTGATGATAGGTGTTGCCACTGTTGTTGGACACGATATTGTTGGTGTCATCAAGCCAGAACTTAGTCAGAAGAAGCAGCTTAAATTTGGTTATTTTGCATTAGCAGGTACTGGTGTTGTGTCTTTACTGGTTTCTCTCAATCCACCCGCATTCCTTATTACCTCGATATTCTGGGCGTTTGGTTTATGTGCAACGGCTATTACACCGATGGTGGTTCTAGGTGTTTGGTCAACTCGAATTAATCCGTGGGGTGCGTTTATTGGCAGCGCGCTATCCGGGTTGTTATATATCCTGATCTCCCCCTATGTACTGGAAGACCTGTCGGTAGGCAATGGCCTGGTGAGTAAGCTTGGTTTCGCGCAAGCGCTTATTTCTGTTCCCGCCGGTTTCATCATCACCATTCTTGTCTCCTTTTTAGCCGAGCGTGTCCTTACCGAAGGCGGCGCAAAGGCACGTAGTGAAGCACAGGAAATTGTTGAATCAATGCACGGGTGGGCAACTGTTACCCGCGATCGCTATGACAGCAGTACTTGGCTATTTGTACTGTGCCTACTTTGGTTGCCGATACTGCTCTGGGGGCTGATGCCTTGGTAGCATTAGCACGGCACCGTATGGCCGGGTTCTCTTTGCAGGTTTTTACTGTGCCGGTTACAGCGGTGCTTTGGTCGACGGCAACCTGGCTGGTTAACGCCGAGCAAATTGCCGAGCTTGAGGTGCCGACCCAATGGGCATTTTTGTTTGTACTGGCAGGTGGTGTTGCGCAGACAGTTGCCGTATTCATTGGTTTCTCAGCCATCGTGTGGGCAATGGTGCGCGGGTTTGGCGGGAACGCACCACTGTTGCACGTTCTCCGGCTTATCTCGCACGCGTTTTGGCCGCTGTGGTTCGGTGCACCTGCTTTTGCTTTCTGGTCATCTGAGAGCACCCCCCAGTCAGCTTTTGCCGTGACGGTGATATTAATGAGTTTGGTTGGCTTTTTCATATTGGCAATACAGCGTCTTGCAAAAGAGACTGCTTGGCCGGTCGGGCGCGCCTTTGCAGTGATCAGTGCATCAATCATCTTTGTATCAAGTTTCTTATACCTGACTCTCTCATGAGTCTGCTTTCGGTAGTGGCCCCATTGTGGTGGATTCGAAACTGAGTGCCCAAAGCTGCCTTAGTCCACGAATCGAAAGCGATACCTTTCGAATCAGCTTGCTGCTCCAGACTGTAAATGACACCTTCTATGATTTACCGCCTGGGCAACCTGGAAAGCACCGATTTCGTGAAGAATTCGTGTTTTTTTCGCCACTTCTGGCCAATTGTCATCCAATTTCATCTGAGCGTGAATGCATCCTCTTTTGGATCATTTTCGAAAATCTCCACACCAAATCAGTACGAGGAAATTCAGATGATCATAGAAAAGTCCCAATGGCTCGCGGTGTTCACTATATTGGCATTGTTCATCACCACACCTCCGGCGACTGCAGATAATTTAGACAACACTAAGAGTCTTAGCATCAACGGTGTCAACATGAAGTACGTAGAGGCCGGAAGTGGCGAACTAACAATTTTTGTGCACGGGGCCATCACAGACCACAGAACCTGGAATGAATATGTAGAGCCAATTTCCGAAGATTCTCATTTCATCGCTTACACACGACGCTTCTACGGCGGCGGGCCAAATGAAACTGACGCCAACTATGATCACGCCGTACACGCTGAAGATCTTGCGTCATTGATTCGAACCGTTGGCAGCGGGCCAGCGCATCTGATTACATGGTCTTCGGGTGCCTACGCAGCGACCATTGTAGCTTCCAAATATCCGCAACTCGTTAAATCTATGGTTCATTTTGAACCGATAACGACATCCAAAATCATGGACGGGGTTCCAAACTACAAAAGTGCTAGTGAGGAGTGGGATAGTCGATGGGGAGTGGTCATGGAGCAATTGAAAGCGGGAGACACGCGACATGCCGTGAGAAAATTTGTAGAAATTGTGTTTGAACTGCCAGTTGGAGGCTTTGAAAGCTTGCCCCTAGATTACCAGGACGTCTTCTTAACCAACGCTTACACTATTCCAATCATGTTTTCTGGCGACACTCAAGTAAAAACAGATTGTGACTACGTATCGAAAATAGAAACACCGACACTTGTGGTTCTGGGTACACAAACACATCGCGCATTTGCGATGGAGGTTGAGCGTATGGCTCAGTGTATGCCTAACGCTAGCCTACATGTAATGCCTGGGGTTAACCATGCAGGGCCAATAACAGGCAAAGATGATTTTGTCACCCTTATCAGAAATTTTGTAGGTAAGAACAGCTAGCAATAAATCAGCCACGCATCGAAATCCGGTGCGGTTGTTCATCTCCGTCTTTGTAATGTCAACGACTTCTAATCGACCAATACAAGGTCTAATCTAACGTCGGTCATGATTGTTTCATACCAAGGTCCAGCAACACCTTTTAGGGTTCCACCCCCCGTCGCACCTGTAAATCTACCAGTGCCCTCCAGTACCCTGAGATACTGTCCGATAAGACCATCTTCCGTCCAAGAGGCTTCAAACTCCATTAGCAATGAGTCACCATTGTCGAACGTATACAAGCTAAATCCAGAAACACTGCCATCTGGATCCCTATTGCTTTGCGCAAATATATATTGTTTTTCTGCTATCGTATTATCATCAAAAAATGCGACACCAATAGTAAAACCGCTTTTGATTCTACTGTTGGGCGCTGGGGTATTCTCCTTCCATCCCTGATTGCCATCTTGCAGAATAAGTCTGCCCGACATAACCACTTCTTCACTAAATGCACTATCGCTGGGTCCTATAAAAACAATGAGCAGCGAAAATAGAAACTGTCGAATCGTGGCTTTGCGTTGAAGCAATAAATTCATTGTTGATGCACCACCATGGTTAGTTCAAACATCTTTGTATCGGTCCAAGGTCCATTAATCGAGCGTACGGCTCCTGATCCTGTCGCCATGTCGTAAGCACCTGATCCCGCAATGATCGTGTAGTTAATCACCGTGCCTGATGACTCATCCGCCCCACGGAATTTCACGGTGAGTGTGTCCCCACTCTCGAAAGAATACACTCCGAAGCCGGAAAGATACGCAATACGGTCGATGTGTAGCTCTGTTTGCATAATTTGCACTTGCAACAACCTTCCATCCCCACAAGTGGCAATGCCATTGTGTTTGCTTAGCCGGAACAAACGCCCTCTCTTGGTAATTTTAGGCTCAACCTCATCAATCTCATGAATCATCAATCGGCAATTTAGCGCATCATTGGCTGCAATGACAGACTGAGCAAATGTATTCACCAGCAAAGCCGATAACAACATGAAACTCATTATTCTTCGGAGTCGAACGCTCATTAAGATATACTTCCTCGGAATGTACACGAGGTACTATATACGACGCCGTTCGAACCTGTATATGAGGTTTAGGTTCGACTAAGGCAATTCGGGAGGTCGTGAAATGGATTCAATGCATGGTTCGAACACAATTGCGTTATCGAATGAGTTGCAAGTAAATGAGTTGCAAGTACGATACTGCCGCTTCAGGAGACTATTAGTAGATAACAACGGCGTTGTGTACCCGCTTCGAAACCAATCGCTTGAGGTGCTTCGATTTCTGGCAGAGAATCATGACACCATACAATCCAAGGCTACGATCCATGAGACAATTTGGCATTCCGTTGCAGTTACGGACGATTCTCTAGTGCAGTGCATATCAGAGATAAGAAAGGCACTTAAAGATATAAACCGTACGCTGCTACAAACTTTTCCACGGCAAGGCTACCTACTAACCGAGGTTGCCTTAGTATCTGAGCATCGTATAGACGATCTTGAAAACGATGTCGATCGCGTCAAGATTAGTCCGTTTAAAATTCTCACAAACTACACAATCAACATACACAACAATCTGATACAAAAGAGCGCTGTTCTAGCGCTCGGAATTCTATCCGTTTTTGCACTGTCGGAGCTCATGTCGACGGACAGTTTTAGTTCTGGCGAATCCAAAACCCGCCAGATAACCAGCTATGATATTAAGGGTAAGCGTACAAGTCAAACGCCCCCCTCAGAACTAAGTCAACGCGATTATCGTGAAAATGGCATGCCATTTTGGAATAATAGGTTTCTTTGGGACGGTTACTATAAAGATGATTAATAACACATCCTTCATATTTAAGTAAAAGATTTCGATTTACATTGGCTGATCTTTGAGTTTAAGCCCGAATTAAAATACGATGAGCATAAAATGATGTCAGACACCATGTTCTCAACGGGATTTACTCAATATGATTCTGTCCTGACAAATATGGCCCAATGCACGAATTGCGTTCTGACTGTCCTATAGAAAACTTGTAGGCAGGATACAACGATAATCTGAATTCAAAGCATGGACTACGGCAAGATTGGGCCGAAACTTGCCCGTCGCTGCCATTCAGGTTACTGCAAATAACAAGCAAGTGAGTGCCCAAAACGAACATTGATGGGTCCTGAATCCTGCCATTTTTACTGCGAATCAAGCTAGATAACAATAGCCGTTACTACTCTCTCATCGACAGGTGTTTTGAACAGATGTCCGTATCTCAGAATAGACGTTTTACCAAGCTCTTGCTTAAGCAGATGGGAGAGATCAGGTATGGTGATCGCTGTCACCAGCTTGGGATTCAATTCGGCTATTTTTTGCATCATCAGGCAGACATTGCACATCTTTTCGGCAGCTATGGCCAGTGTTCTGATTCTTATTTTTGACTAGACGTCCTCCATATCCAATGCTGAGTTTTCTCTTAACCATTTAGCATTGACCTTTTTAAATCCCGTCCTTATGAAGCTTTTATCGGTTGCATGTATGCGTTGTATTAGTTTGAGTTGTTTCTTTCTCTGATCGCTTTTAAGAAACATCATGAATCGCACGAACGTCCCTTGTACGCCTTTAATGTTCCTGATCTGCGCAAGTGTTTCAGTCAGTTGACGATCGAGTAGCGTAGTAAAATCTTCAAAACAAGGGCAAACGAGAATTAGCCCGTGTATCGCACTCAACTTATCGACAATTCTGGTGCCAATTATCGTGCCTTCACTATGTCCCAGTGTGTAAACTTTCCGTCGCTCTGATTCTTGCGAAGAGATCAGATAACGGCCCCAGGTTATACCATCGCTAACTAGATCATGATGACCAACCTCAAAGTAATCACCCTCACTGATCCCACTGCCGCGTTTGTCATAACGCAAAGTTTGAATTCCAGCTGCCGCCAACTGTTGTGCGAGATCGTTGGATATGTTAAGCGATACTTTTTTTCTATTCTGGTTCCAACCCCCTTACCACTACCGGCTATTAACAAAATAGAAATATCAGACTCACCACTAGCAGGTGAGCAAAGTGTTCCCGCAAGACGCAGATTATCGTTGACAATCGAGACTTCTTTCTCAATAAAAGTGGCGCCCATATCTTTGTTTGCTTTCAACTAGTTTCTATAATCAATCATCTGGGCAAGCGCATTGAATGCAACCTTGCGAACGCCCGGGTTGGGCTGGGAGTGTCGATTCTGAGTTGTCCGCCTGGAGCCTGTCAAAAGGCTGTTAGAATTCTAGAGCTGAAGTTGTACACGATGATTGGTGATCGTCTCTGGAGTTCCCATTGTAGCCGATTATCTTAAAACTGAGATGACAAATTGGCATCAAGCAATTTTAAAGAACTATATGGGCAATAACATCACCATCGTCCCGTTTGCCAACAGCCTCGAATCCAAATCTTGTGTATAGTTTTTTTGCTGCAAGATTTTTCGGATCATAATATATTTCAATAGTCTTACAAGACTTATGAGACCGTATTTCAGCCATTAACAATGTCATAGCAGCTCTGCCTATACCAGTATTTTGATGCCTTCTATCAACCATAAATCGCCATATTACGCATTCATGCTTGTCGTCCTCATCCTCACCAAATCTGTACATCAAAAAACCTACAATCTCGTCGCCTGACCAGATAGCTCTAGGATGAGCTGCAGACGAAAAACTGGATTCAGCTATTGAGTACACATTGGATGGAAGGTTCTCTTCTTGATATTTCTCCAGCTCCAGATCGATTACTTCATGAAAGTTATCGTAATAAATTTTGGCAAGTTTTACGCTCAACTAAGAACTCCTTTGGATTGATACATTGATTCGGGCTACTTCCGCAATTAGCCAAGTGTTCCCGGTTACATGGAAGTATACCGAACCGCTGGAAAGTGCCCAGCCCTTGGAAAGGGCGTTGCGATCAGGCTTTCTCTTAAAGATGATTGATGAGCTGTGTTTCTATGAACTCAATATCTGCCGGATAAAAATCTGACAGCGGTATTTCCTTTGTTTGAAACCAATAGAATGTTTGATTACGCACAGAGTTAGTAACAACAGGTTTTACTGATTTCTTAGCTGTCAGAATTACGTGGGATATGAATCCGCCATACTCATTTGTCGACGAATATTGAGCCGTTGCTATCAGACCTTCCGCACCGACGCCGGTTTCTTCAAAAAGCTCTCTCTTCGCTGCATTTTCAGAGGACTCTCCATTGTTTATTGAACCGCCAGGGAATTCATAAACCATTCCCTTTTCTGACCGATAGCGATATTGAACTAGAACGCGAGATTCTTTAAGAACTACCGCCATTGCGAGATTTTTCATAGCCCAAAATCCTTGCTAATAATTGGTGATACCAAAATTTTATATGATTACTTTACTGCCTAGCTACAACCCTAAGCCGTTTCTAACGCGCCATATTGATGAATCAATTATCCTTTCTAATGACAGCTTGGTGCATGGCCCCCTGTCAAGTACGCAGCGCGTGAAAGTTATAACCACAGCGACCTCCAACTTATTTACCTATTTATTGAAGCCAAGCCTAATCCAGCAGTCGCATATATAGATCCAAGTATCTTATTCGCAAAAGAACTTGTTTTAAGTCTATTTGACAGCTTGGACGCGCAAAGAACATACATTGAGTAGACAATGATGATGTCAACATGGCTGCCACCCCTAATGTAATTGCTTGCGCTAGAAATGATTGCTCTTTGTCGATGTACAGCGGAAAAACTAACGTGCCAACCAAAATTGCCTTAAGGTTTGTAAGAGAAACGAGCAACGCGTAATTAAATATTCTGAATGGCGCTATCTCCTGCTGACTATTCAAATAGAGATTCCGAAGAGCTCTTATATACTTTGTACGCCATCCAAAATAGATAAATTACACCTGTCCATTTCAGCAAGGTAAAGACGGTGGCAAAGTTAGAGAGAATCAGATCAACCCCTGAAAAGATCAAAGTGACCTGTATTGCTGTTGCTACTGCAAAACTTACCGGAGCTATCACTGCTGCATTAGCCCCGTGAGTTAGTGATTGGGCAACTGCAAAAGCGGCATCTGGGCCAGGCGTTGCCACCGCTGGAATGAAGGTAAGGGTCAAAAGTATCAATAAATATATTTCCATAGTCTTTCCTGTGTTGCCTGTGTTGAAATCTATTGCTTAATAGGTCAATCAGCTTATTACTTCTGACGGCTATGGGCCGGGACATGCGCCCGTCACTGTCGTTCAGATTATCAAGAATGACTGGCAAGTAGGCCCAATCCGGACACTCAGACAGCTAAGGTTCATGTCACACATGCCGCGACATTCTGGTGTCTTAATCAATCAAATTTTCTAACGGTTGCCAATGCGATCTGGGTCTACTGTTAAAGCCAGAGAACTCAAAAAAACACCCCCCGCCTCCAGGGCCTTGGTCATATTCGCGACATATTGGATAGCCCGAAAGGTGGCAAAACAGAAGGGTTCCGACGCCCCCATGACCAACAAACAGTATGTCACTGTTGGGATGATTGCATAGGCATTCCCTAACTTCCGCTACGATTCGGGATTGTGCTTTTTGAGCGGTTTCCCATCCTCGCACGCTCTGATCAGGATGCGCAAAAAACTGATCTGCAACGGTTTCGAATTCATCTGGTTGCAAGAAGCCCGTAGCGCTACGGTCATTTTCGTGCATGTGTTTTCTAATCTCTAATTGGCACTCAAGCGCTTCTGCCAGTGGGGAGGCAGTTTCGATTGCCTTTGTCTCCGCGCTACTGACTACAAGTTTGGTACCGATTAACACACTCGATTTTGAGAGGGTGTTTACACGACGTTTTCCAAGTTCATTGAGGGACCATTCTGTAACGGGTGTCTCAGGGTCTATCAAAACTTGGGGATGGGTCAGATATCTATATGTTATAGGCATGGCTTATGTCTTTTACTTTCGACTATTCGAGGCATTGAGTGAGTAAAAGATGCCCAGATATTTACACCTTTCGTACTCCTGCTTTGGTCGGGTGTACCGATTCGAAGGCGTTTCCCTAGAGCATACTAACAGGCAGCTCGACTTTCAGACCTGACACTCTCCACGATCTATGCCACTCGTCTCTAGAGTGCCCAATGCAGACCTTGTGGTTCTAGTTGACCATCACATGGTCACTGCCGTGCTTACTTGATATTTGGAGAATGCCTGTCTCTTTGCTTCTTCAAGTGATTTATATTCATCGCTATCAAAGACCAGTTTTACGGACTCTACATCAGTGTACTCAATCACGGATACATACTTGATTTCGTTGTCGCCTGCAATGCTGTCGCGGAGCTCAAATCGACTGACTATCTTTGCACCAGCAGATTGCATCAAAGGACCAACAACGCTCAAATACTTATCTAACGCGCTTCCCACGTCAGAATTTGTAGTTGTTATTGCCACTATTTGTACGGTCATTAACTACTCCACGTTGTGTCGTCTATGGGCTGGGACTTGCCCGTCGCTGTCACTCAGATTACCAAGAATTACTGGTAGGTAGGTGCCGATTAGAGAAGAGGCGACCATTCCATTAGTCTCGGCCCAGTGTGGTCTTAGGGAAGGAATTGTGGTTCACCAAAATTGCCGGATGGCATATTATTGCCTTGCAGCTAATCTTGAGTTATATGCTGGCAACTTAGGCGGACGCTCTCTATATCAACATAAATTACATTTGCTGTGCAAGTTCAGATATTCTTTCAAAAACAAGTGCGCGACCGTCTGCTGCGGTTAAAGTTAATATGTCGTTTTGTCGATTTACCATTAAAGGCAAATAATTTTCTCCGTTTGGTTGAGTACCAAGCATGCCCACGATTATTGCAGTGTTTCCTCCGAATTCTTCAATGTCGGTAATACACTCTTGATCGTCACTAGCACCCAATATAGCGAGTAAAACACTATCGGTGAGTTGGTAGGAACCGAGAGTATTCACACAGCCTACAAACCCAGTGAGAACCTGAGTCGCAGAATCAAGTAGTATTTGATACTTTGTTTCGGCGGGTACAATTTTTTCAGATCCATCAATAGCAGGGAATTGTCTAAGGTCCCAAGCGATATCAAGAATGGATTGATCATTAAAGTTCGGTTCGTCAACTGTAGGCTCGTTCTCCGACGAGCTGCATCCACTAATAATAATTGCCAAAACAATAGGAAGAATCCAAGAATTTATTTTCATATATTGGGTCCGTTAAATCCGTTACGCAATATTTTTAGTTCTATAGTAATTAAATTGCTTCCCGGATTCAACTTAAGACCTGCTGTTGGTAAGACAATTGCGCTCTGCAAAATTCCTGCACAGCTGTCGTGGCTAACCACTGCACTTATAACGTGAACTACCAGCGGATTGGGCCGAGACACGCCTGTCGGTGCCGTTCAGAATACTCTGAATGACTGACAAGTTGGTGCCTGAAGCTGTCTTAACTCTAGAGCGTAACTGGCTAGCAGAATTACTCCATCATCAAAGCTAGGCTATCAGTCATTCTTTGAACCTGAACTTAAATGTCTCCCGCTATCGAAAGTTGTATGGGTTCTGACCGAAAAATATTTAGGGCAGCATGTTGTAGAAGCATTATGGTTTTCCCATCGCGTATTTCACCGCACTGTATTTTCGACATGGCGTCAGAGAACTTCAATTCAAGCACCTCTATATCCTCTCCCTCGTCGTAGATTCCACCGCCGCTGGATATACGATCTGACTCATCGTAGGAAGCCACATAAAAGTACAGACGCTCAGTGACTGAACCTGGGCTCATGTAAGCTTCAAAAACGAGTTCAACGTTCTTCAAACGGTAACCGGTCTCTTCTTCTGCCTCTTGTCGAATTCGCTTTTCTGGATGTGCGCTATCAAGTAGTCCGGCTGCCGTTTCGATAAGACGTCCTTCAGTGTTTCCATTCACAAACGTTGGGTAGCGAAACTGTCTGGTGAGTACCACAGTGCCACGCTCGATATTGAAAAGGAGAATGGTTGCACCATTGCCTCTATCGTAGGTTTCCCTAGTCAGGGTTTGCCACCTACCGTCGACGCGACGGTGCTTGAAAGTCGTTTTATGCAGCACATACCAATCGTCGGATAGTAATTCTGTGCTTTCAATTTGTACGTGTTCGATAGCCATGATCACTTGATCTCCAATAGTTCTAAATACAGGCAATGGGTGCCTTACACTCAAAACAATACGTGCATAAACGTGCAATTACAAGAAATATCGTGTAGTCTTGCGACTATGCTTACACAAGAAAGAAAAACTTATTTGCTTGATCTTCTGAACAGAGAGGGTCGAATCGAGGCAAAGACTATTGCTTCAGCGCTGGGGCTTTCAGATGATACGATTAGGCGTGATTTGAGAGAACTGGCAGCAGCTGGAAAGCTCCAACGCGTGCATGGGGGGGCATTGCCGAGATCGCCCGCCGATGCTGATTTGATTAAGCGGCATGGTATTGCCTCTCAATCAAAAAATGAGATTGGTAAAACCGCAGCTGGGCTAATAAAACCAAACCAAGTAGTAATTATCGATGGCGGCACAACAGCGCTTCAAATAATTAACCATCTACCAAAAGATCAGAAGAACACGATAGTGACTCATAGCCCAACTGTAGCTGTAGCCCTGGGGCCGTACGAGTCAATCACTGTAATCATGATTGGCGGGATACTTTTTCGACATTCAATGGTCAACGTGGGGGCCGCATCGTTAGATGCTATGTCGCATATTTATGCTGACACTTATTTCATGGGTATCACGGGGGTCGATATAGATGCTGGCCTGACTACCGGTGATCTGGAAGAAGCCCATGTCAAGAAAGCGCTAAGCCTACGGGCAGCGGATACCATTGTTTTGGCATCCATGGAAAAACTAAACACTGCATCGCCTTACATGGTAATGCCTTTAGTTAGCGCCTCTGGCATCGTTCTCGACAGTTCCACTTCTAAAACGTTTACAAATCAAATGCGTAGGGTTGGGCTAGACGTGTACATCTCAAGCAAAGAACCGAAGTTGGAGAACAAGAATCAATGAGTCTATTAAAACTGGTTGCAGGACCGTATCGCTCTGGAACGAATGATGATTCAGAATTGATACAAGCAAATGTTGATGCTATGGTTGAAGTTGCATTAGAGCTATTTCGACAAGGCCATCTACCAGTTCTGGGTGAATGGTTTGCCCTGCCTCTATTTGATCACGCTGGATCTCAACTCACGGGTGACAAAATATTTAACGGAATTTTCCATCCAATAGCAAGACGGCTCGTACCTTTCTGTAACGCATGTCTAAGGATTGGTGGGCCATCATCTGGGGCTGACGACATGGTCGAAATAGCAAAAAAACACGGAAAAGAGATTTACTACTCAATAGAAGAAATTCCGCTGGTTTGGAAGAACTATCTCGCTAATTCACCCAGCCGACAGTTAGAGTGTGAGGATAGCGAACAGATGAAAAGTGTCCTGAGCCGTCATTGCGTTGCTGTTAGTGGGTTGTGATAAGTTCTTGTGTCAATATGTTCTCTTGAAATGCGCGACATGAATACAATGAAAATTCGCGTAGCAGAGCCAGCCGATTACGGCGAAATTTATACACTCCAACGTGCAGCTTTTGTTGACGAAGCCCGACTCTACGGAACACCAGACGTGCCATCGTTGAATGACACGATTGAAGAATTCAGAGACCGGCTTTCAACTTGTTATTCTTGGGTGGCAACTGATGACAACCGAATGGTTGGAGCTGTTAGCTTGCGTTTCAGCGGCGTTCCTGAAGTTGAACGGCTTATGGTTGCGCCGGATCGACGCGGCGAGGGCATCGGCTCTCAATTACTAAATGTACTCGAACTAGCGGCGATCCAAGCAGGGCACGAAACACTGCAGCTTATCGTCGGCGATCTTGCTGTCGATAATCAGTTAATTTATGAACACCTAGGCTGGCAAAGAACAAGCACTTTTGATCTAGCTGGATTTGAAGGAATCGTACTGCATAGCATGACGAAAAAATTAGCAGTTCTGAAGTAGCTGAACGATTGGTTTTGGCCGAGACACGCCTGTCGCTGCCGTTCAGAACACTCTGAATGACTAACAAGTTGGAGCCCAAAGCTGCCTGTCGAGCTTGCAATTTCATACTTACATGTTCATACTATCGGCATGGGCACAATACGAAAAACAATTTCACTTCCTGAGCAAATTGCCAAGCGACTTGATAAGGAGGCCAAACGGCGGAAGACATCGGTGTCAGCAATTGTGACAGAGCTGGTGCAGCAGCAACCTGTGAAGTTACCTTATGCCGGTTTGATTGATGACGATGAGCAGATGTCACAAAATATCGAGCACATCCTTGCGCGCGTAGGCAATTGATTGTTTGTGATACGGGGCCGATTGTATCGGCCATTAACAAAGGTGAGAAACGGCGGCACTTGTTTGCGGCTGAATTGTTGGCACGACTTGGGAGAAAGGTAATAGTCCCTGGGCCAGTGCTGGTCGAAACTGATCTGTTACTCAGATCACGAGGCTTTCCGTCAGCGGCAATCGTATTTGGCGAAAGCGTGGCAACAGGAGTTCATCGTCTCGAATGTCCAACTGATGCTGATCTTGCATTAGCCTTGAAATTAGGCAAGCGTTACGGGGATAGTGGCGCTGATCTCCCCGATTTGATCGTCATGGCAATGGCACATCATCGCAAGGCTCAAATCTTAACGTGGGACTTCAGACATTTCCGATCGGTTGTTCTCAAGCGTGGGCATCATTGGCCTTTGCTTGTATCAGAGGCTGAAATGCCACTCCCGTGATTAGAGATCGTCATTCAATCAGCCTGTTGCGCATGTATACGTGATGATGTTAAGTGCCCGAAGGTGCCGTATCCCACGAACTGAATTCAGCTCGGAGTAACCGCAGTTTTTTAAATGGGTGTGGGCGGCGTAGTCTTTGCAGGTGCAGCGCTTCTTGGTCCGCAGAGCCTATTGATGGCTGTACCTATGCTGTATATAACTTTGAAAATTGCTTAATACGAGAATTTCCTAAAAAATGTAGTCTGGAAAACCATATAGAAAGCAGTTGCGAAAATTAAAGAGTAGAGGTTCATCGATGCTCTCCTAACTTATGCCTTATTTCAAACTGTACCACGCGTTAGCGTTATGTTTGTGATAGCGATTGCCCTGTGAGGCTGCAATGCTTCTTGTTTATGCTCTCCTAAATTGAAGAACCTTGGACTAGAGAAATTTTTCGCTGAGAGTTACCAGCTCCGTGCTCTACTATTCCAAAGCTCTCTCCAAAGCCCCTGAACAATGAATCAACGTTGTGTCAAAGACTGGGGCACGAACATTACTCTGGTTGAGCAGCATGCCAACCTCGGTGCATCCTAAAATCAAGCAATCTGCTCCTGACTCGATCAGACTCTCTGCGATTTTGATATAGATCGTTTCACTTTCCTTCGTTGTGATGTTCTTGCACAATTCGCTGTAGATGATCCGGTGCGTCTCGGCCCGATCAGCATCGTTTGGGATTAAGGGCGTCAAACCTGCGGTGACTAGCCGGTCAGTATAAAAGGACTGCTCCATAGTGAAAGCAGTGGCCATTAGTCCGGGAGATGTCAGCCCTGCCGCAACAATCGCCTCGGCAGTTGCGTCGGCGATGTGCAGCATGGAAATACCGACACCGTCCATCATCCGCTCAGCGAGTTTGTGCATGGTGTTTGTTGCCAAAACGATTAGGTCCGCTCCTCCGCGCTCCAGCGCTTTGGCCTCGCGATTGAGAATTTCACCTGCTGCTTTCCATTCGCCCTTTACCTGGTGCTCTTCGATCACGGCAAAGTCAATAGAACGGATGAGAAGCTCCGGCGAATGAAGTCCACCGAGCCGATCACGAGTCTGGTTGCAAAGCTCTCGATAATAAATCTGTGTAGAGGCTGCGGACATGCCGCCCAAAATGCCGATCGTTTTCATAGTTTTCTTCGTCGATGGATATTTCTACATAATTTACGTTGGCTGCAGTGATCTCGCTATCAGAATCTTGACCTGGCGATCTCTGCTCACGAGATGCTCAGGTATCGATCAGCAGTTAAGGGTGGTAATCTGTATGAATGCAAAGAGAGTCATCACTCGCAGCAAAAAAGGCATCCGTCCAAGATATTAAAAGCGCTCAACAGTGAACGAGCTTGCCAGTGAATTCGGAATCTCGGCTGGCTTCTTTTCCCGTGAATTCAAGAGTGCTTTTGGAAGAACGCCTCATCAGTACATTATCGACAAACGCCTGGCAAGCGCGAGAATGCAACTCGATAAGTCCAAGCAGAATTTAAGTGAAATTGCGTTCGCTTGCGGTTTCTCATCCCATTCTCATATGACCGTACAATTCAAAGAGCGATTCGGAGTAACGCCAGCGCAACTGCGCCGAGAAATGAAATAGCCAGCTCTCTTTCTGGTTGAGAGCTCACTATGGTGAGTTCTAAAAAAAAATGGATTCGCCGCTGAACGCGGCGATCTATCTGGCGGGTTTACCGTGCGTGTCCGTCTGATCTAGATAGGGTGCAGGCGTGGTATCAGTGGTTACAAAAAACTACGATCAGGCCTTGGAATTCATATACCCTAGTGTTGCATAAAATTTCGAGTCCAGAAGCTTATAGAGCTGTATATAAGGGGCTGCACGGAATTTTTACTGGGTTGAGCCTAGTCACTCTAGGTGAGATCCAGGAAAAA
>JALZVU010000279.1 GCA_023301795.1 Granulosicoccus sp. | reverse complement strand
TGGCCCATGAATGCAGACAGGCTGGGAAGCCTTCGCTCCACATCTTCACCATCGTCGTACCAGTTCAGCAGTGTCCTCATCGCAAAATGATGTCGAAGATCATGCATTCTCGGGCGAGAGCGTCCGGACTGATCGGGAAGATGTCGGGACAAGCGTTGAAACATCGCACGCGCTCTGTCGTAGCTCAAACAGCCGCCACCGGCAATGACGAATAGGTATTGGCTTGATTGGCCTCCGAGGAACGTTGCGCGAAGGTCGAGATACTCCTCCAATGTCGCTACAGTAGATGCGTGCAGCGGGAGGACTCTGGACTTGCCAAACTTTCCAGACAGAATCGTCAGAGTGGCTGCGCCAAGTTCAACATCATCGAGCTGAAGGTTCAGCGCTTCGCTGATACGTAGACCAGCAACGATGAGGAGCCCGAAGAGCACGTGATAGGCGTGATTCGAGAAGCCATCTCTTACAGAACATTCAAGAGCACTACGAGCCAGCTGCTGGACATCCCCTTCGTTAAAATGATACGGGCTGGGGCGCTGATGGGTGAACGGCAAAAGACTCATGGCAGGTACTTCAGTTCGTTCATCCAATGCTCTACAGTAGCGTGCAAACATGCGCACGTGGCCCAGCCTTGCAGACCAGCGCGAAGGCTTGGTGGAGGATGAGTCTCGCGCCCAGTCGAGCGCGAGTTGACTTGTTATGTAGTCGACTTGCATCTTCTCCATGAATGTTACGAAGGAGAGTAAGCTGGTTCCGTCAGAGACTAATTTAAAACCCAATCCTCGGCGCATCGCTAGATAATCCAGACGCATCTTCCTCAGGGTATTCATCGTGCCGCTCCCGGCCACGGTACACTTAGTGTACGAAGAGCAATGAAATCAACCTTGGCGTAGATTCCCGTGGTCTTCGAATGCCGATGTCGCAAGATCCCACCAATCTCTGTCAGCGTAGCGCCACGACGCAGCATCGCTACCGCCACGGCATGACGGAATTGATGAGTGCCTTTGGTACGCGTCTCAACGCCGGCTCTGGTTATCGCTGAGTTCACGATCGAAGTAACACTTGTGGCTGAAGCGAGCTCCCTGATAGGGGCTCGTACACGAAGAAAGACTGACCGAGTCGCGCACTGGGGGCGGCCATGCTGCAGGTAATCAGACAGAGCGGTGCCAACATCGATGGGCATTGGCATGTCAGTGGTCACTGCCCGACTTTTTCCACACACAGTTACAGTAGCCTTCTGCCAGTCGATATCGTCCAGCGTCAGGTTGACAACCTCCGAGCCTCGCAGTCCCAAACGTGAAAGCAGCATGAGAACCGCATAGTCACGACGTCCAACTTTTGTGTTTCTATCACAAGCCGCCAGTATCGCGTGGACATGCTCCTGTTCAATCGCTCGAGGTATCGCGGTCATTGCCCAGTTTGGAACTGCAGGCACGGCATGTTCGAGATCCACGCGTGTCACTCCGAGCGCACGCAGGTAACGAAAGTATGAGCGCAGTGCAATTGTCGTTACACGTGCTCTCGCTGGGCTTAAACGCTTTGCTTCCTTCTTTACGAACTCTATGACATCGTGTGTCGAGATCGCCTCCAGTTCCAGAACATGGTCTCCAAAGCGATCACGAAGAAATAGCTCGACGACTGGACAGTACTGTTTGCTGGTTCTTGGTGACAGTGCGCACTGCATTGTCAAATACTGTGTGAATGCATCGAGAAGCCAATGAATCGGCAGCTTGGCGGGAGTGGGCTCTGCCGTTTGGACCAGCCCCTGCTGACGTAACCAGAGAACAAGGCGTCGAAGTGTCGACTTAACACCCATGGATATTGATCGGGCCTGATCTTTGTCACTTGGATATCGAACGTCGAGGAAGAGCCGCACGTGAGACTCGCTGACGGTCTCGAGAATGATTGTTTCGTTGTCGAGCCACCTGCTGAAGCTGGCGACGGTGCGGATCTTTCGGTTGATTGCACATTTTTTGTAACCCTGTTCGATTAACGCCCAGGCAAAAAGGTCCAAATAAGGCTTGAGTGGACCAACCGGCAAGGTTCGTAAGCGCCATAGTCTTTCTGGTAGTTTTTTCACGGATCTCCTCCTGATGGGAACTGTTCGGGAGGAGCAAGACTATACCGAGTGATCACAAGCCCAGACCGACGCTATCCGTAGAGACGCAGTTGCCACTCGGCATAGTTCTGTACGCGGCATAGTGGGGACATTTTGGACACCTTCAAATAGGACAAGCCAAGCGACCCTTGATGGCTTTTGTTCTGGTCCTCAGCTGGAGCCGTCGTGTCTTTCTGCGCTTCTATCTTCATGCACGTACCGACAGCTTCATACGTGGCCATGTGGAGGCGTTCGAACAGTGGGGTGGCATACCCAAAGTGGTGCTCTACGACAACTTGAAGTCTGCGGTCATCGAGCGTGATGCACAAGCTATCCGGTTCAACCCGCAGTTGCTTGAGCTGTGCGCCCACTATCACTTCGAACCACGACCGGTGGCAGTGGCACGCGGCAATGAAAAAGGACGTGTAGAGCGTGCAATCCGCTATATCCGCGATAACTTCTTTGCTGCCCGTCAGTGGACGGATCTG
>JALZVU010000278.1 GCA_023301795.1 Granulosicoccus sp. | reverse complement strand
AGATGAGGGTGTTGACTTGCTCCTTATCCAGGGCGATCTCGGGTACGGCAGGCGCGGTTCGACGAAGTGGATTGCCAACACTGATGAGATTCTGGGTGACAAATTCCCCGTACTGCTGACGGTCGGTAATCATGAAAACTTTGAATGGCCGATCTATCGGCAATGGCTGGTTCAGCGCATTCAGGATGTGCCTGAACTGATCTGTCAAGGTAACCCTGGCGTCAAGGCACATTGCTCGTTTCGCGGAATGTCGATAGTGCAGGTGGCTCCTGGTGTGAATGAAGTAAAGGGAATTGCAGGGCAGGATGACTACGCTGAGTACCTAGACGACGAACTCTCATCCAGCGCTAATGTGTGGCGCGTCTGCAGCTGGCACAAGAATCAACAGACTATGCAGGTGGGCGGCAAGCCGGATGAAACCGGATGGGATGTTTACGCTGCATGTTTGAAGAACGGCGGCATCGTAGCCACTGCTCACGAGCATTCCTACTCGCGTACGTTTCTGATGAACGACTTCGAAAACCATACGGTGGCTCACGAAAACGATCAGCTTGAGATAGGCCCCGGTAGCTCCTTTGCGTTTGTGTCTGGCTTGGGTGGGCGAACTATTCGCAAACAAAAACTCTCGGGTGATTGGTGGGCTTCTGTCTATTCGTCCACTCAGAACGCGTCACATGGTGCGCTGTTCTGTACGCTAACCGACAACAAAGGCAGTTGCGAGTTTAAGGACATCGCAGGTGTTGTCCCAGATCAATTTACGCTAGACAATCAAAATATACCGGGTGATGAAGTTGTTAAAGACGATATGGTCATCAGCATTGACGCAGCATCAGAGGGTAGTAGGGGTTTGTTTTCTGGCAGGGTGAGTTTGATGGTGCTTTTTACTATGTTCACGCTGTTCATCATCAAAGGCGTTGTTTCACGGTACAGGCGGACGCAGGTTGTTTGATTCTGTACGTTTAAGCGTCATTGCCAGACATATGGCGTATTGGCCTACGCCCTAAATCCACAAAACTACCCAAGCTTGCATCAAACAGCAGACGACAGCTTGGCTGTTTCAAGCAATAGTGCCAGAACCTCTTCCATGTTCATAAACTCTGTTCCAGCAGCACCTTTGTCAATCCGTGGCAAGAACGGGCAAGTGAGGACAGCGACTGTTCTATCGTTGGCCGATTTAATGGGTACAGAGATATCAGTGACGCCGACAAGTTGTTGACTGGCGCCGATTCGGTAACCATTTTTCCTGATTGTCGCTAGTTCCTTTTTTATCTCGGCTGGAACTGTAGTGGATTCGTCGGGTTTGGCTTGCAGCATTTGAGTCGCTTCGTCTTCATCCTGCAACGCGAGCAATGTCTGTCCAGAGCTTGTGCTCAGATAGGCCAACGACGCACCAACTCGCAGCCGGAACTCCCATGGCGCAGGGCTAGATGCGCGAGCCACAACGCGGGCGTTGCCGATATCTGCAACCACTAGATGAATCGCCTGTATTGATTTGCCGGCAAATTCATCCATCAGCGGCTGAACGTGTGCCACCAGCCTGCGCATGGGCGGGTAAGCGGTTGCCAGGTGAAACAGTTTCATTGTCAGCGCGTAGCGATCACCTTCGAATGAACGGCTGACGTAATTGCGCGCCACGAGTCGTTCAAGCATCCGGTAGATTTCGCTTTGACTCTTTCCCAAAGTCTTGACGATCTCTGCGCGTGTCATCCCTCTGGGTTGAAGCGCGAGAAGTTCGATGATATCGAGACCTTTGTCCAGCGCAGGTGCGCGATAGAGTTGGTCTTTGCTGTCCTTTGTCACGCTGTCTCCCAAAAATGCACACGGAATGTTGATCGAGAATTGATGCTGAGTCAATGGACCAACAACAGGGTTGAATCCCTGTGAACAATATGTTTATATATGAACTTATGACTTTTTGGATAGGGCGTTGTTCTCGGTGAAGGGTAAAACAGTTTTCATAACAGCTGCCGGTCAGGGTATCGGTCGTGCAAGCGCTATTGCGTGCAGCACACTGGGGGCCAGCGTAATTGCAACGGACATCAACGCAGAGCTACTCTCTGAGTTGTCCAAAGCACATCCAGAAATCTCCACTCAACAGCTTGATGTGTGTGATGGGCAGGCAATCATCGACATGGCAAATGTGATTGGCTCTGTGGACGGACTATTTAACTGTGCCGGTATGGTGCATAACGGTTCGATACTGCAAGTATCAGATGATGATTGGGAGCTCAGTCTCGCAGTGAACATCACCTCAATGGTGCGGATGTGTCGTGCATTTCTGCCTGGCATGCTTGAGCAAGCAAAGGTCAGTGGTTCAACGTCCATATTGAATATGGCTTCAATGGCCTCGTCGATAAAAGGCTTTCCAAATCGGGCGGCTTACGGAACAACCAAAGCCGCTGTGATCGGGCTGACCAAATCGATTGCCGCAGATTTTGTAGGGCAGGGCATTCGCTGCAATGCATTGTGCCCCGGAACTGTAGACACACCTTCCTTGCGTGGACGAATAGCCAGTGCAGCAGATCCAGTACAGGCCGAGAAAGATTTTATAGCGCGCCAACCCATGGGCCGCCTGGCAATGGTTGATGACTTGACCCCGATGATTACCTACCTTCTGTCGGATGCCAGTAAGTTTACGACTGGCCAAACGTACTCGGTGGATGGTGGGGTGACAATCTGATGAACGATCTGGTGCGCATGGCTGGCATCGAAAAACGTTTTCCAGGCGTTCATGCACTCAACAATGCAAGTTTCGATTTGCAGCCCGGAGAAGTACATGCCCTGATGGGAGAAAACGGCGCTGGTAAATCTACGTTGATGAAGATCCTGTCGGGGGTCTACGCCCGCGATGGCGGGGCGATTCACGTCGATGGAAATGCTGTCGACTTTCATGGGCCACGAGCAGCGCAGGATGCTGGCGTCGGCATTATTCATCAAGAGCTGAGTCTGATGAATGATCTGACAGCTGCACAGAACATATTCATCGGGCGCGAGCCACGCCGCAGCTTTGGACGCTTAGATGAGGCAGCACTGAATCGTCAGGCCGCCGAAATATTTTCCCAGATGAATCTGGATCTGGACACGCGCACGCCCGTTCACCAGATGACCATTGCTAAACAACAGATGGTTGAGATCGCGAAAGCGCTGAGTTATCGCAGTCATATTCTGGTTATGGATGAGCCAACCGCCGCGCTGAACGATGCGGAGATTAGCGATCTTTTCACTATCATTCGTAAGTTGCGTAGCGAAGGGGCCGGGATCATCTACATCAGCCACAAGATGGATGAATTAAAGCAGATTGCCGACCGTGTGACGATCATGCGTGATGGTGAAACCGTCGGTACCGTACCAGCAGCAGACACCCCGATTGCTGACATTATCAAGATGATGGTAGGTCGTTCATTGAACGATGGTGCGCTTGAGCTGGCGGAGTATGACGATACCAGTGTGGCGCTGGAAGTAAACGGGCTAAGCCGTGGTCACGAGATCAGGGATGTTTCTTTTAAAGTGCATAAAGGCGAAATACTGGGCTTTGCCGGTTTGATGGGCGCCGGACGAACCGAAGTAGCTCGCGCTGTGTTTGGAGCTGACCCAAGCGATAGCGGCACGGTTAAGGTTCATGGCCAAAAGTTAGATATCAAAAGCCCCACCGATGCTGTTGCTGCAGGCATTGGCTATCTTTCGGAAGACCGCAAGCATTTTGGTCTGGCCACTGGGATGAGCGTGCGGGCCAACATAGCAATGACCAATCTCAAACAGTTTTCATCGCGCCTGGGTACGCTCGACGAGTCTGCCATGCAGGCCACCGCGCAAGAATACATTGAGCGCCTAGGCATTCGTACCCCATCCGATAGACAGGAAGTACGACTGCTATCCGGTGGTAATCAGCAGAAGGTGGTTATAGCCAAATGGTTGCTGAGAGATTGTGATGTTCTGATTTTTGATGAGCCAACCAGGGGTATCGATGTCGGGGCAAAAGCTGAGATCTACAAACTACTCATTGATCTTGCCGAGCAGGGTCGCGCGATTATCGTCATTTCATCAGAGCTTCCTGAAGTATTGCGGATAAGCCACCGCATTGCCGTCATGTGTGAAGGCCGTTTGACAGGAATACTGGATCGCCGTGATGCTACTCAAGAAAGCATTATGAAGCTTGCGACACAAACCATGCGTGAACAGTCCATAACCCAGACAGGTGCTCAATGACAACGGATAAACCAGATGCTCAAGTGGGACTGTTTGGCAGATTGGTTGCCAGTGGGGCGCACCAGAAACTACTGGCGTTCGCTAGTCTGGTCATTTTGTTATTAGGTTTCAGTCTTGCGTCGCCCAACTTCATGCAAACCTCGAACATAATAGCAATTCTGCAGGCAACATCTGTCAACGGCGTACTCGCAGTAGCTGCCACTCTTGTCATCATCACTGGTGGGATAGACTTGTCAGTGGGCACGCTCATGACGTTTACTGCGGTTATGACTGGAGTGGTGCTTACCAACTTGGGTTTACCACTGCCGTTGGGCATCATTACGGCAATAGCGACTGGCGCTTTCTGCGGATTCTGTTCTGGTAGCTTTGTAGCGAAGATGAAGATCCCACCGTTTATCGCAACGCTGGGCATGATGTTGATATTAAAAGGTCTCAGCCTTGTCATATCAGGGACACGTCCGATTTACTTTAACGACACGCCCGGATTCGACCAGATTTCAAATGGTTCTTTGATAGGAGCTTTCTTTCCATCGCTGCCTATTCCCAACGGCGTATTGATACTGTTTCTGGTTGCAGCGGCAGCTGCTTATATTCTCAACCGCACTGTGCTGGGCCGCTACTGCTTTGCTCTGGGTAGTAACGAAGAATCTGTCCGCCTATCGGGTGTCAACACGGACTGGTGGAAGATCGCGATATACAGTCTGGCAGGTGCCATTGTTGGGATCGGTGGGCTGTTAATCGCATCGCGTCTTAATTCTGCCCAGCCGGCACTCGGGTTGGGGTACGAGCTAGAGGCTATTGCTGCCGTTGTTATTGGTGGTACATCTCTTTCGGGCGGTCGCGGCACCATTCTGGGCACACTGATCGGTGCATTAATCATGGCAGTGCTGATTAATGGCTTGCGTATTCTATCGGTGGCTCAGGAATGGCAGACTGTGGTCACAGGCGTAATAATCATTTTAGCGGTCTACGCTGACATGGTGAGGCGTAAAAAATCAGCATGAGGTTTACATCGAACAGGACAGGTATTCCTGTTTATATATTCAACTGCATTAACCATTAGTACCTGTAACAACCACAAGGAAAAAAGCAATTATGAATAGACGCACACTACTGGGCATGCTCAGTGCCACTGTATTAGTATCTAGTACAACACTGGCACAAGCTCAAGATACGATATACATTCCGCTGATCTCAAAAGGGTTTCAGCACCAGTTCTGGCAAGCGGTGAAATCCGGAGCTGATAAGGCGGCTGAAGAATTTGGAGTTGAAATAACGTTCGAAGGTCCAGACAACGAAACTCAGGTCGATCGTCAAATTGATATTCTGGCGGCCGCATTGGCTAAATCACCTAGCGCAATCGGGTTTGCAGCTCTCGACAGCCAAGCGGCGATTCCGTTGCTGAGAAAAGCGCAAGAAGCCGGTATCCCGGTGGTCGCATTTGATAGTGGTGTGGCCAGTGATATTCCTGTCTCTACTGCTACTACCGACAACATTGCAGCTGCGGCTCTGGCAGCTGACAAGATGGCGGAGTCCATTGGTGAAGCAGGACAGGTCGCAGTTATTGCACATGATCAAACGAGTAGCACGGGTGTAAATCGTCGCGATGGCTTCGTCAATCGTATTACAGAAGCTTACCCGGATATCGAGATTGTCACTGTTCAATACGGCGCGGGCGATCAATTGCAATCCACTGAAATTGCCAAGTCTATCCTCACAGCAAACCCTGAGCTCAAGGGCATCTTCGGTACCAATGAAGGATCGGCCATCGGTGTGGTTAATGGCGTACGTGAAAGCGGTGCAAAAGATATTGTCGTCATCGGTTTTGATAGCGGAGCTGCCCAGAAGGAAGCTATTCGTTCCGGGTTAATGACAGGTGCGATCACTCAGAACCCGGTTGGCATTGGCTATGAAACAGTAAAAGCTGCTGTCATGACTATCAAAGGCGAATCTGTCCCGGCGATTATTGACACTGGCTTTTTCTACTACGATGCCAGCAACATCGATGATGCCGAGATAGCGGCCGTCCTTTACGACTAGTTCTTTACCACTTAGAAGGCACGATCATTACTGGTCCGGTTGCATGGCTGCCGGACCAGTCAACATTCCTTTAATTCTGAACTGAAGATTCCACATGAAATTCTTGCGTTATGGTCCAGTGGGCCAGGAAAGGCCCGGTTTACTGGATGACGATGGCAATGTCCGTGATCTAGGTGATCATATTCCGGATCTGACTGGAGCTGCCCTTGCGCCAGACAAGTTAAAAGAACTAGCGTCGTTGGACACCAGCTCTTTGCCATTGGTGCCGGGCACGCCAAAACAGGATCTCAGGCTGGGTGCTTGTGTGGCAGGAACAGGCAAGTTCATTTGTATTGGCTTGAACTACGCCGATCATGCTGCTGAATCCGGCCTGCAGCTCCCATCAGAGCCCGTTATTTTCAACAAATGGACATCTGCCATTGTAGGTCCTGACGACGACGTGCAGATTCCACGCGGTTCAGTAAAAACTGATTGGGAGGTTGAGCTGGGCGTCGTGATTGGCAAAGCTGGTGCCTATATTGACGAGGCTGATGCGCTTTCGCACGTTGCTGGCTTTTGTGTCATCAATGATGTATCGGAAAGAACGTTCCAGCTGGAGCGAGAAGGCACTTGGGACAAAGGCAAAGGTTGCGATACCTTTGGTCCGACCGGTCCATGGCTTGTAACGCCAGACGAAGTGGGCGACTCCGATAATCTTGCCATGTGGTGCGAGGTGGATGGTAAACGCTACCAGGACGGCAATACGTCGACGATGGTCTTCAAGGTCCCGTTTCTGATTGCCTATTGTTCTCAGTTCATGTCGCTGCAACCTGGTGACATCATATCGACAGGTACGCCTCCGGGTGTGGGTATGGGCCAGAAACCTCCGGTGTATTTGAAAGGTGGCGAAACAATGCGTCTGGGAATCGAGCGGCTGGGCGAGCAATCACAGAATGTACTGGCCGCACTCTAGTGACTAAGATTACCAATTTGCGCACTGCGGATGTGCGCTTCCCGACGTCGCAGTCGCTGGATGGATCGGATGCGATGAATCCTGATCCTGACTATTCGGCAGCGTATGTCATTCTGGAAACCGATGGCGCGCATGAAGGGCATGGTCTGACCTTTACCATAGGCCGGGGTAATGAAATCTGTACTGCTGCAATCGAAGCGCTGCGCCCGCTGGTGGTTGGTCTTGATATCGACTGGGTGGGTGCTGATATGGGACGTTTCTGGCGATACATTACATCAGACAGCCAGTTGCGTTGGATTGGGCCTGACAAGGGTGCCATTCACTTAGCCACAGGCGCTGTAGTTAATGCAGTCTGGGATCTATGGGCCAAGCTGGAGGGAAAACCCGTCTGGCAACTGGTTGCCGAGATGACACCCGAGGAGTTAGTACGCTGCATCGATTTTCGTTATCTGACCGATTGTATAACGCCGGAATGGGCACTGGAATTCCTGACCCAACGGGCGGAAGGTAAAACCGAACGTATTAATACACTTAAAGCGGAAGGTTACCCATGTTATACGACATCTGCGGGTTGGCTGGGCTATAGCGATGAAAAGCTTCGCAAATTATGTCGCGAGGTTGTTGATGCTGGGTTCAACCACGTGAAAATGAAGGTAGGGCAGGACTTACAGGATGATATTCGCCGATTAACCATTGCCCGTGACGAGTGTGGTCCCGACGTAACGCTGATGATTGATGCGAACCAGGTGTGGGAAGTTGATCAGGCTATCGAATGGATCCGGGAACTGTCCTTTGCCAGCCCCTGGTTTATTGAAGAACCAACAAGCCCGGATGATATTGAAGGTCATCGTAAGATCCGTGAGGCCGTCGCACCTGTGCAAGTGGCTACTGGTGAGATGTGCCAGAACCGCATCATTTTCAAGCAACTGATAATGCGTGGAGCCATCGATGTTGTGCAGATCGACAGTTGCCGAATGGGTGGACTCAACGAGGTGCTTGCGGTGATGTTGATGGCAGCCAAACATGATCTCAAAGTGTGTCCACATGCTGGCGGTGTTGGCTTATGTGAGTACGTTCAACACATGTCCATGATTGACTACCTATGTATTGCGGGAACCAGAGAAGGTCGTGTTATAGAGTTCGTTGATCATCTGCACGAACATTTTATTGATCCGTGCCAAATTCAAAATGCCGCTTATATGCCCCCTGAGCTCCCCGGATTTTCTATCGAAATGAAGCCTGACTCCATTACTC
>JALZVU010000277.1 GCA_023301795.1 Granulosicoccus sp. | reverse complement strand
TCGGGTGTAACAAAATCTGCTGCCAGTACCAGATCGCCTTCGTTCTCACGATCCTCATCGTCAACAACGATGACCATCTGGCCTTGTGCATAAGCCTTCAGTGCATCGGCAACGCTGGATAGCACAGAGTCAGTCATGACTGTTTTCATTCAATGACCCAGTGGCCAGAGATTGTGCAGCGATACCGGCTGATTGAGTGCCCGTGGCAATGGCGCCTGTTTGTAACAAACGCTCTACGTATTTGCCCAGCACATCCACTTCAATGTTGATCTTGTCGCCCACTTTTTTGCTAGGCATGACAATGTGTGCTTGCGTGTAGGCTACCAAGGTGACGCTGAACCAGTCATCACCAACACCCACTACCGTCAGGCTCGTGCCATCGAGTGTGATGTAGCCTTTGACTACCACATAGCGCATCAGGGATTCAGGTGCGCTTATCGTGACCCAAAGCGCATCTTCATCTTTACGGAATTCTTTTATGGTGCCAGTGCCATCAACATGCCCTTGAACAAAATGACCACCCATACGCGTGGAAGGTGTTACCGAGCGTTCAAGGTTCACCGGTGATCCGCTCTCTAGTGATTCAAGGGCAGTTCGGTTTCGTGTCTCGGGGGCCAGGCCTGTAACAAAGCCGTTGACGTCAAGCTCGGTGACTGTCAAGCAGACGCCGTTGACCGCGATGCTGTCACCCAGAGCGGTGCCTTCAAGAACCGTTTTGCAATCAATTGACAGGGTGTAACCGTCGCCATCACGGCGACATTCGCGTACCTTGCCAAGCTCTTCGACTATTCCTGTAAACATGGTTTTCGTGTTCTTTTATAGGTGTGTGTCAGTGGCGCTTTTGGAATGCTCTATAGAGGCTTGTTGATCAGCTTGCGTGATCAACCCCTTTACTAGGATGTCGTTGCCAAGCGTCTCCGTCCTGATATCGTGCAGCCGAGTCGCGTCCCCCAGTGTTTTACTTCCTGCCGCGGCATAGGCTGCAGGCGCTGTGCTACCGCCGATAAGCATGGGCGCTATGAACGCCCAGACCTCATCAATCAGACCCGCATCGCGAAAACTACCCTGTACCGATGCACCACCTTCGAGTAAGACGCTTTGGATGCCGCGTTGTGCTAGTGCTGTGAGCAATGCACTTGGGTCAATGCCGATTCCGTCTTGGCTATCGGGAAGATTGAGTACTTCAAAGCCTCGGGATTCAAGCTGTTGGCGATGCTCTGGACTCATTTTTGTCGATGCGGCGATTACTGTACGACTGTGGGCACTATTACCGTTGAGTAGTTGTGTCTCCAAAGGCACGCGTCCACTGCTGTCCATGATGACGGGACGTGCATGGCGAATGTTGTCGTTGGTGCAGATGGCCTCTGGCAAGCGCGTGGTCAGTGCAGGGTTGTCAGCAATCACGGTGTCCGCTCCCACAATGATTGCATCAACGGCCTGGCGTAATTCGTGAGCGCGGATTCTGGATTCTGGCCCGGTTATCCACTGGCTATCGCCCGTGTGTGTGGCGATGCGCCCATCAAGGCTGGTTGCGGATTTGGCAATGACGTAGGGCCGCTTGCGTTTTACGTGCGACAGAAAGAATCTGTTCTGGAAGCTTGCCTGATCCTCAAGGACACCTCTGAGGACTTGGATACCTTGCTCCTCCAAAAAGCGAGCGCCGCCAGCAGCTTTCGGGTTCGGATCAGCAAGGGCGTAGACCACCTGTGAAATACCGGCATTCAGAATGGCTTGTGTACAGGGTGGGGTGAGGCCATGGTGGTTGCACGGTTCGAGCGTGACGTACAGCGTGGCTCCGACAAGTGAGTTTCGGCCCTCAGCATCTCTTAATGCATTGACCTCTGCATGTGCCTGGCCGTACACCGCATGCCAGCCCTCGCCGATGATCTCCCCATCGCGCACGACAACGCTGCCCACGAGTGGGTTGGGGCTGGTGCAGCCGATTCCTCGACTGGCAAGCTCCAGTGCGTGTTGCATGAAATGTTCGTGAGAATGCACTGCTGTGTTGCTCTTGTTCGCTCGGCCGATGGTCAAAAAACACCATTGAAATCGGGGCGATAGCGAGCACTGCGCTCGTGAGCCGCGCACCTTGCATAGGGCACGACACGACAAGCACGCCAAGTTAGGAAGCCTGCAATGATGCGGACCTCTACTGGCAGCAGTGATCAATCTTCTCTCATCCGGACTCTAACCGTCGGCTCTGGAATCTGACCAGATCAACCGCTTGACTGGGTGAGCTGCAGCACACGTTCATGTGCTTCAGAACACTCAATCGCACGGGTCACGGGCTTGACTGCACGGCTCTATTCGCTAAGCGAAAAAGCCATTACTATCTGCAGTCCTACCGTCGGTGGGGAATTACACCCCGCCCCGAAGATCAATACTTGGATGAAAAATACTCCTTTGTGCAATGCTTTGCAATGCTTGTGTGGTTGTAGGTGTTGTTTAAGGTTGGTCGCATCCTGGTGCCTTCGATCCGCGCAGTAACCCTTTGGTGCTCAGATCTTCGTCGATATCAGGCCAATGGATACCATAGCCTGCGCCTGACTTCTGCCAATTGCCACGTTGTTGAGGGGTGGCATTCGCAAGCTTTGGATACCATGACAAAGGCGCAGAAATGGAACGCCCGTCAGCGAGTTCAACAATAATCGACTTGTCTGAAAAGGCTACAGTGCTGACTCGTTCGTCGGCGCTAAGATTCAAAATACCCATGCCATTTCTCCAGTAAGAGTTGCTGATGCACCACAACAATATCGTTTAACTTACGAATTTCAGTGTTGGAAAAACCCGAAGTACTAGCCAATGTGGGTGGTTCAAGCCAGAACTTAACCGTGCAATTATCCCTGTCGATATGAACATGAGCAGGCCCGTCAGGTTCATGGCTGTAGAAATAGAGGCGATAGGGTCCCTTTCTCAATACGGTTGGCACGATTCGCCCCCATAGCAAGAGATACTAAACCAATTCGCTACCCTTATCAGTGAGGTGGTTGGGACATGAAGCGGTGTCGGTAGTCTATGTATCTTCGTCACGGGACAACCACCACTTCCAGCTCAATGCCGTACAGTTCTTGTAGCTGTGCTCTGGCGGTCTCAATCTGCTGCCAGTGCGAGGGGCTGGCCATGCCATCTCTAATAATCAATTGGAGTGTTACCGGGCGAATATCATCAGTGGTGATGGTTGTGCTTTGGCCCAACTCGCCAGCCGTTATGCTGCCCTCAGCGTCAAGCACATCGAAGAAACGCGTTTGAATCTCTTTGCCGTCGGCTAACAGTTGATCTAGCAGGGCGTCTGGATTGCTGGCAGAGTTAAATGTGCGGTTCCCCAAGTCTCGGCTGTGTACAACGTAGAGTCCGTCGTTATCGATGAAATCTATGACTGGAAACACGCGGTTGGTCGCTGTCATGGTGTCGTAGGGCGGGTGCAGGAACAGTCCTGTTTCTAATTGAGATCCGCGTTCGGCACCATAGAATTCGACAAAGTAGCTTTGGCAACTGGCAGGGCGTGCATCGATGGTGGTGTGCGGACCGTTGTTTGATATTGGGTCGAATGTGTGACTGCCAGCTGTGTTGGTGTCGCATTGTTCTTCTTGTTCTTCTTGTTCTTCTTGTTCTTCTTGTTCTTCTTGTTCTAGTTGTTCTGATTGTTCTGATTGCTCAGGTTCAGGTTCAGGTTCAGGTTCAGGTGTAGTGGGAGGTGCGGGCTCGGTTGCATCAATGTCTTCCGATTCTGAGGGTGGGGTATCCTCTGGACCGTCTGGCTGCGTAAGTACAATTGGTTCACTGGGTTGTTCGTCAGCTTCAGGGGCGGCCTCGCCTGGCGTGCTCGATTCGGAATTGTCTGTGGGTTTGCATTCTGATGCGGCTGATAGAGCGCCGTTTGCACGTGAGTGTTGATGAACGTTTGAAATCTCTCCCGATGGCGTAAAAGTGGTCTTGGCGCCGAGTGATATTTGCCGGGCAGAGGAGAGTTGCCCTGGCTGTGCTAGCCGTGATCCATTAAATGTAAATACCTGGCCTGAATCATCGATCCATTGATGTTCTGCTAACGAGTATTGCTTCAATTGGCCCGATGACTTGTGGAATGGATGAAACTCACCTTCATCGGTTTTCCGGAAAGCATGCTCATTCAAACGTTTGTCGAATACCGTGTAGATGCCGTCTTCTTCGGTGAGTAACGGAAGCTCGGGTATATTGACGCTATTGGATGTGTTGCTGGCGTTTTCGGCTGTGGGGTGTTCGCGATCTGCGGACTGCAGGGTGACTTGCGCAGTTGACGTGTTGGCGTGATGGTTGTTGCTGTTGCTGTTGCTGTTGCTGTTGCTGTTGTAGGGAGCAGAGGCTGTGGCCGTCGTGGGCATACCAATCAGTGCAACACACAGTACTAAAACAATATAAACATGACTTAGGGTTGATCGACTGACAACCGACTCATAATGAAAAGAGCCTTGATGTACTAAGAAAACGTCTGTATCGGGATGCGTGACAACACGCCACACAAATAAGTTATTAAACATGTTGATTGGCTCATCCTCCGTGATGAGATAACAAGAAGCAGTCGATGGCCTTGACTCGACTGTTTGTGCTGTCAAGATAAAGCCTTTACATTCGTGCGGCAAGCTCAAATGCAACATCATTGATCACTAAGGGAAGTTGATTTTCAATAATGCGTGCTAGTCGTGTTGACCATTGGATTTATGATCGTTAATCTTTACCCAAGTCATCTGCCACAAGGAAGTGAGCAAAACATGTCTAATACAAATGTTACTGCATTGGTCAGTCACAATGTGTCTATAGCAAAACTGCTATGGCACCCCAAGTCTGTCGCACTTGCACTGGTTGCTGCCACGTATTCTATATCACCTGGCATCGCAGACAGTGGTACGGCAACAGATAACAACGTCGCCTTGACTGCCACGTTGCAATTTTCCTTTCGACCCACCGCCCAGTTCCTTGCACGTTCAAGTGTCGTTATTTCGCCGCTTGGATTACGAGTGACGGAGGGCAACGATGAAAGCCAAATCAACATTACCAATAACAAGCTGCAAAAATACTGGCGGGTTGATGAGCATCGTTCCATAGTGCACGAAGTTCCGCTGACAGTGCTCGATGATTCGACCACTATTACCACCATTGTGTTGGGTTTTCCAGGATTTGTTGACACTGTTCCGTGTCTAGGCGCAGAAGGCACTCTTCTTGGCGATATTGAATACAAGGGTCGTATGCTGGAATCATGGCGATGCGATATCGACAATGCTCAAGCGGATAAGGACGATGAGATGCTTTTGCCAGTCAGTCAATACTATTCGCCTGAACTGAAACTTGTTATCTATTCACTAAGTCATGAACAGATAGAGACAGAGCTAGTTGATATTGCGCATAAGGTTGTTGATCCGGCGTTGTTTTTACCTGCAGCTCATTTGCGCCCTGTGACTATAGAAGAGTACGAGGGCGGGCCGGGGTCTCTTGAGCAGTACGGCAACTATAAACAATAGCGCTGAGATGCTGAACGGTGGCAGTAGCTGTTTCACTGTACGTGCTCAGTAGTATTCAGTGAGCGTTTAATACAGCTCATTGCATATTCAAACTAATTTCCATTCTACGTTGAGGGCCGCCATCGGGCTGTGGCAACTCGTTTGCCAAAAAATCCTCAACGAACCAAACATTGCTGTATGAACACAGCTTTGTAGTACCGGGCAAGGCTGCCCGATTACGTTAAACCGGGCGCTTAGCCCACCTATAATTGCTATTGCAAAAGGAATTGTCATATGAAAACTTCAATCACTTCGTCCGTTGTCACAAGCGATGATCCAGCCAGCCGTTATATCCGAGGCCAGGGTCTTACTGAATACATCATCATTCTCTCGCTTGTCGCTATTGCTGCAATCGGCGCCACCAGCTACTTTGGGGATACGGTCAAGGCTAACTTTCTGGCACTTGGCTCAGAACTTACTGGCGGTCCAGAATACGATATGACTGCAGCCACTAGTGCCAGTCTGCAGAAGGCTGATGCTGGTGTAAAGGCAGAAACGACGTTGGGTAACTACCGCAACTAAATGGGAAGATTGGTTTACGTAGCTAACACTACGTGGCTATAACAAGAAGTGCATGGGCCGGCTGTTTGCAGTCGGCCCCCTTTAGTGGGCGATGGAGAGCCATTATGAAAACACGTCAATCCGGGCAAGTGTTGCCCTTGGGTCTGGTGCTTGTTGTGTTCTGTGTTGTGGGAGCTCTGATGCTTTTCAATACCGGTCAGGTAGCATCGGATAAAATGCGACTCGCCAATACAGCAGATGCTGCAGCTTACAGTGGTGCGCTTTGGCAAGCTCGGGCGTTAAACTATCAGGCCTATGCCAATCGAGCCATGGTTGCCAACCAAGTGGCTATTGGTCAGGCGGTGAGTCTGAATTCATGGATGAATTATGCCGCTGTGACCAGTGAGCAAATTGCTACAGTGACAAAACCTGTGCCGATTCTCAACGTTGTGACCTCTGGAATCCAGACGGGTGTAACCGCTGCAGATAAAGTGGTGGCACTAAGCACGCAAGCGATGGTGACGGTCTCTTCGATAATCACTAGGGTTTTGTCTGCCTCACAAGACGCCATGATTGCTGCGACGCTCTACAACACGTCCGAAATTATCAGTGTGGTGGCGTCAGAGACTGATCCGCGTTTTCATACCAATTCTGGATATGGCCTGTTGCAAAAAGGCTTGAATGCAGTGGCTTGGAGCTCATTTAGTAAACGGTATGACAAAAATGACGAGCCTGCGATGCGAGAACGTCAGTCTCTAATCATGGAGTCTAGAGATCGCTTTACGCAGGAGAGAAATTGGGAGTTGTTTGGCTCCTGGGTGCCCATTGGTGGTTTGACAGTCGCTGACCTAGTGCGCCAAGGTACGACAAAGCTAACCGCTGTGGACACATCCAATGGGTTGGAGTGGGAGTGGATGGCCAAAGACACACTATCGATACAAACCAAAAAATTTGGATTTTTCAGTTCAAAAAAAGCTGAAATTCCTATCGCGTGGGCAGCCTCTTTTGCCAACTCAAAAAATAGCAAGAGAACCTCACAGAATCAACGTTGTAACAGGCTTCAGGTGTTTGGGGGGAGCTATGGTAGTGAGGCGTGCGGAAAATTTGTAGACGACAACCATACATCTGAAGGGTTTGCGGATAACAATGTTCGAAGTCTTGCCGGGCGAGCCACACGGCGTTCAATGTCAGGCTATGCAGGCGTGCAATCTTTCTGGGTATTGAGCGATGAGTCAAGGTCGGCAGAACAAGCCAAATTGAGTGTGAAGGTAGAGGTAAGCTTGCCGAGTGAGCAACTCCGAGGCTCGGATACTGTTTTGCAGGCGGATACCTTGGCGGCACCTGTGGAGGTAGCTGGCAACGCGTTGTCATCTATCAGTATTGCCACTGTGTCTTACCAACGTCCGAATGATTTTTTCTTGAATACATCGAAGCTTGAAAAAGCGAATGCGTACAACCCTTATTGGCAAGCACAACTGGCGCCGGTGAGTTTTGCTGAAAGGACTGGGGCATTGGCGTTGCGCGCTGGATTTTTGTAGTCTGGATTCTTCCGGTCGCTGTTATTAATCATATTCATTAAGGCAAGGAGCCAAATAATGATAAACAGAACGTATTCCTCAGCCAGGCAGGTAAGCGGTAGTGCCATGGTTGAATTTTCATTGTTGCTTAGCGTATTACTACCTGTTGGGCTGGGGATGGCAATGTTGGGCAAGCTGACTGACCTTCGGCAGAACGCTGAGCAGGCAAGTCGATATGCAGCGTGGGAGGCAACTGTGTACTCGCGTCAAGCACTGGGTGCGCAGCAAGCAAACACACTCGAATCACGTTTTTTCATGGCACCTGATAGTGTCATCGACAGTGGATCTACACAGAGTCGTGCAGCTGAAAATACAGATGGCAAACCAGCACTCAACCCTCTATGGGGTGAGCCCAGTGCCAAGCCTGGAAGTTTGCGCGAGCTTGCCAGCGTGTCGCGACTACCTGACAACCAGGTGATACCGAGCTATCAGTTTGATACTGGTAAAGCTCGTATCGCTAAAAAAAGCGGCCAGGCTGTAGCGTTAATCGGCAAACCTTTATCTGGCTTTAGTGGTAACAGTTGGGGCTTGGTAGCCGATGGCATGCTGAGAGCAGGTGTAGAGGTTGCCGTACAGCCAACGGGTTTTCTACAAGGGGCTAATGCTCCCTGCGGTGTTACTGTGCAAAACGGTAAGGCTGCTACTGGAAAACAAACGGGTGAAGGCTCTCCAGCGGCGGTTTGCTTACGAAGCGCTGGCGTGATTATGGCTGATGGGTGGGCTGCCTCTGATGATAGCCAAGCCGTGTCGCGAATCCGGAGTCTGGTGCCAGGGTCTGCATTAGCTAAGGTCGGTGAAGCTGTGGGCAGCCTGCTAGGTGAAACCATATTCCCAGAGCTTGAACCGTTGTCTGAGGCATTTGGGCACGTTGATATGAGTGTGTTGCCCAGTTATGCAAAGCCTGAGGGGGCAAGGTGATGGTGACTTGCAATCGTCTGTTGGCAGTCACGGTGCATGCAATGCGACGTCGGCGTCTGCATCCGCGTCCGTGCCTAGGCACGCAGTGCTACTCCCGCCGCTCATTGCCTCTATTGCGGTATTTGTGGCTGTTCGTTGTTCTGTGTTTTCCACTGAATGCATTTTCAGCCTCCGCTGCAAGAATGCTCGATGAGTTGGTTACACCTGAAGGGGTGACGCTTGAGCTTGTTGTTGGCAACATGGTGGTCAACGGAAAATCCGTCGCCGTCGCTACCTTAGAATCCACGACATCTGTTGAATCCATCATTCAGTTTTATCGAGAACGATGGACTGCACAAGAACGGTGGGCATTACCTGGCAATGGCGATAAGCCTGCGTTTATCGAGTCCAGTGTTCCAGGTTGGAAGCTGATTAGTCGGCTGGTGAATGGCTATAACGTTGTTGTTCAACTCAGCTCACAAGATGAACATTCGGCGAAGGGCCTGGTCTCTATTGCACGTCTGGAAAATCGTGTTACAGCGGTAGAGCATGGCGTTTTTGGTAATCTGGATATGCTATCGAGTAATGTATCGACCGATGGTGTTGATGTGTCATCCATGCGTGTATACGGCTCAAACTCATCTGCCAGCCGAACGCGTGATCGTTATCGAGCGCTGCTGCTGCGTAAAGGTTGGCACCTTGTTGCTGACACATCGGTTGCTGATGGGCTAGTGACACAACTCGGACGAGACAATGCACGGCTAGAGTTGACATTCATAGACTCTGAAGACTTTGCCTCACTGGTAGTGGTTCATGAAGTCACGTCAGATTAAAC
>JALZVU010000276.1 GCA_023301795.1 Granulosicoccus sp. | reverse complement strand
GCAAGTGAATGATCTGGGTGTGGACAATGCACGCCTAATCGAGGTGAACCATGACATTCGTGTTCACCCGGTAGAGGCTATTGGTGCTGAGCTTCGTGGTTATATGGCTGATATGAAGCGTATTGTTTGATGGTTTGATCTGATTGCTACACAGGCCGTGTCTAGTCCGGCCTGTGCAGTTTAGTCGGGAGATATCCGTCCTTTAAACTCAAGCTCTCTGCCTGTTCCAAGGCACATTACTTGATTTACTTGGCGGCTTTGGCCTTGCGGGACTTCTTTGATTTGTCGACTTTGGCAGTTTTACTGGTTTTCCGAGCTTTGCGGGTTGATTCATCCCAACCCGCTTCAGGGTTTTTCCCACTACCTTTGAAAAAACTGTCAGGTACAGCGCCCAGCAATTGCGTTTTGGTAAATGTGTAGCCGTACTCTTTGGCTACCTTAACCATTCCTGCCCAGTCCCCCTCATCGATATCAAAAAGATCAGGGCCAATGTCGAGTCTGAATTCTTTGTCTTCGCCCAAGCGTTTAATGAACTCGGCAGCACGATTTTCTTTAGTCATAGCGGTGATATTCTTGAAGAGGAAAGTTGATCTGGATTGATTACTTTGTCAATAAATCTCATTAGAACAAGCCTCCAAAAAAATCCTCAATGCCTTTAAATAGTTTATTGAACTCACCGCCAAGATCTTTGAATAATCCTTCAACCTCGCTTGCGGCATACCCCGCACCTTTTAGTGCATTGTTAAGGGCCTTGGGTCCAAGATTGTAAACGCTCTTGACGAATTTCCCCGCCTCGTTAACCCCATAGCCTGCTTGCTTAAGCGCACTAGCCGCGGTATTCGCTGAGGCAGAGAACACGCCTTTCAGAGCATTGCCTACCTCATTTACCCCGTATCCTGCTTGCTTTAGTGCGCTCGCAGCAGCATTCGTGCTATCAGTGAAGCTACTTTTCAATACATCGGCAACCTCATTTGCACCGTATCCAGCATGCTTGAGTGCACGTGCCGCCGTATTTGCAGTAGCTGCGTATGCGCTCTCTAATGCACTGCCAATCTGCTTGGCACCGTAACCTGCCTGCTTAAGCGCATCGGCAGTTAAGTTCTCACTTGCGCCCAATACGCTTTTGAGTGCACCGCCCACCTGGTTGACGGTATAACCGGCTTGCTTGAGTGCGCTAGCAACTGCCTTAGTCGTTTCGCCAAACGCATTTTTAAGAGCACCAGCTACCTGATCAGCCGTATAGCCAACTTGCTTTAGAACTTTGGCCGCTTCGTTTGCTCCCAGATTAAACGCATCTTCCAGAGCATCCGCAACGTCGTTGATCGCGTAGCTTGCGGCTTTGAGTGCCTTAGCCACTTCTTTGGAGCTGGCTCTATATACAGTTTTCAAACCCTTAGCGACTTCGTTAGCCGTCCGATTCAATGTCTTGTATGCCCTGACTGCTTCATCACGGCTTGCCCGGTAAACATTCTTGGCGACATCAGCTACTTCACCAGTAAATTTTATAACGCCACTTTTAACGGCATTCGCCCACTGCTCAAGAGTTTCGAAAACCGAACCGAACAGCTTGACTGCGTTATCACGGATCTGTTTGACAACTGCATTGAATACAGCTTCAAAGTCTCTGGGCGCAACACTAAGCTTCAACTGCGGCAAGGTAACAGTCTTTCCGTAAAATCGAAAATTGCCGTTGAGGGACATGAAGAAGCCGTCAGCCTCGCCTGCACGAAGAATGGCTTTAGCGTTCAGACCTATATCAACCAAAGGAATATCGCCAAATTTAGTTGGAATAGTTACATTGAGATTAAAATTGATGGATCCGCTGGCGGCAAAGTTGCCGTTACCAAAAGTACAGTTCAATCGACTAGTGAGAATATCACGCAGCCTCGCTTCGAGAAGAAAGTTCAAACCACGGCTATCGGCTTCAATCTTGATTTGGTTTGATATTCCCAGCAAACTGACTCTGCCCGAGATATAGACGGCGGGTGTAGAGCTAGGTGAAATCTTTGTACGCAGAACAGGCGCAGGATCACCCTGAGCACCCGTTATCTCAAAGACGTTGAAAAGATTGACTGGATCCATATCAGCACGGACGGTAATACCATCAAACGTATCCACATTAATAAACGCACTGGCACTCCATCCCCAGGCCGTTAACTTACCCATGACGGTGATGCCTTCATCGCGGAAATGTACGCTACCAATTGATGTTGCTGACGGAACGATGTTGACTTTGACGTCTTCCAGCTTAATGTCGACAACCTCGTTTAACACTTTCTTTAAATCTTTTGGTAAAGCCTGATAAGCGACGAACGTGGTTGGCGACATTGCGCTCATTATTTGTACCATTGTCAGCTTGTCGCTGGAACCCGCAAGCACGAACTGATCAGGATCATTAGCATCGACCAGTACCGACATACTGCCGTCAACATCACCGATTTTCATATTGCCATGCACACCAACGTTATCGATCCATGGTGCCGCATAGGTTCCACCCAGTTGCAGAGACAACTGGCGGATAACAAGCCCTGGAATTCCAAATGGCTCCTTCCATTCTCCTGAGTTCTGTATGGTGCCCGTCAGTTCACCATCAGGGTGTCGGCCTGTCCCGTTCATGGTAAAGAAGCCCGAGATAGACTCGGGTTGCACCTTGATGCCCCCAGTGAACACCAAGTGAGTATCCTCATCGCCTTTTCGCAGCGTAAGAACTACATCATTCGATAAGCATACGGTAGGCTCAGGCGGTCTTCCTGATATCTCTAGCCCGACGTCTGAACGGGTAAAGCGCAATTTGAAACCTGATCCGTCCAGCAGGGTGACTTCCCGGTGCACCGCCGCTTCCAGGATAATTTTACGCGGTACTGTGGACGTATCGATGGCCGCATGAATAGCCAGCTCTCGTATCGATAACACTCCACCAATAAACTGCATGGCTTTGTCATCGGACTCGGCGATCTTGAGATTGCCAAAGAAATTAAAGCCTTCATTGATTCCCGAGTCGAGCGTTGGATCATACAAGGTAGACGCATTGCAAACGATCAAGGTGGGTCCAGTAATCTTAAGTGCCTGTATTAAGGGAACTCCTGGTAGGAATGCTCCTACTCCCAAAGGTTGGTCACTTACAAATTTGAAGGCGCACTTGGGCTTTTTCTTGTAATGAAAGAAGTCAGCTTGGAGCTTAAATACTAGGCCATCGAACAGTTCAACATCACCGGTAAGTTTCAATGCATGGTCTTCTGGTGTAGCCAGTTTAGTACTCCCGTCAGCATCGATAACCGTTTGCATTCCTGGCGCACCGATCATCCCAGGCTTGCCGGTTACGAACTCTATTTTGGGGTTTGTAATAGTAACGAACATACTGAGCACATCAGCAGCAAATCCAGCGATGTCAGCGTATTGTCCTAACAATTCTTCGTTCAATACCAGCGATCCTTCACTAACAGCGGCCTCCAACTGCGCCTTGAGATTGAACTGCGGCATAAGCCCACTGCTGATCAGGTTTTTTAGTGGCTTAGCAACAATTGCTGTCGGTGGGTTACCCGCAAAGCCGTTGCCAAGCGTGGTTCCCACCACGGATAACTCTTCACCCTTAGTGCGAATCGTCTCTAGATCCTTCGGTACGATGTTAGGTAAGAACTCCCCAGGAAAATCATTACTTGTCACCCAGCTAGGCGTACCGTGTACAGCGGCGTCGAAGCCGTTGCCACTAACATCCGACACGATAGTGCCAGCGCGATCAGAAAAGCTCCAAAGTGCCTGTAACCCCGATTCGCTGCCAACGACCCTTTCTTGCCACGCTTGAATATCTCGCTCGCCACGTGCAACCGACCACAACGATACTTCGGCAATTTCACCGTCAAAATAATCGCTTGAAGCATCATTGGAGAAGCCAATATTGATGCCCGTCTGGCTGGCAAAATCTGAGCTGCTCTTATCACCGCTAGCCCTCAATGTGCCATCAACATAGATTTTTTGCCCACCCGCGCTCTGTCCGATAACGTAGGTAACCCTGTGCCATTGATTGTCCGCAAAGTTGACGCCACCGGTGATGATAGTCTGGTTTCTCCACAAACGAGCAGCTAGGTTTCCTGCCTGCAGATAGAGATGACGATCATTCCCATTGGCACCACGTTCACCCACATCAACGCTGAAGATGCCGCAATTGGCATTAGTGGTTTTGAACCAGATGCTAACGGTGAAATCAGTCTCGGAGACATTAATTTCGCTGGATAAATAGGTACTGCCAGTACTGAACTTCATTACTGGACGAGTACTAAGCTGTGAAGTTGGTGTGAGCAGTGTGGTGTGGATATGAGCGTTAGTGCCGCTCAGCGGTTCGCTAACTTCGAGGCTATTCTGGCTACCTGCGGTGAACAACAAAGCGTACGATGCTCTATCGCGACGCCAATCAGAACCTACTGTCATGTTAAAAGCTTTCAGCGCACCAATGGAATGAAGTAGATCGGCAGCCTCCCCGGATCTGGGTGTATTCTTTACTGCATCGTAGGACGCTACAGCGACAATATCACCAACATCACTTGAAGATTTTACCCAGTCGGCCCATGTATTCCAAAGACTACTGCCCGCATAGATATCGTGATTTGCTTGTGCCTTGAATGTTAGGTCAGAATCAAGAATAACTGTGTTCAATCCCCGCTGTACACTCATGCTCATTGAGCTACCGTTTACTTCAAGGTAGGTATTGTTGCCTTCGGAAGACTCGAAAGCTGATCCGCGTAAATGGATATTGTTCAGTGAGGTTTTTAGATGCGCATTCGGACCTTCATGATAATGAAGCTCTTCCTGACAACTGCTTCCACCCATTACAAATAACAGAGTATAAGGTGTGCGAACATTACGCCAATCGCCAGGTCCCTCAGTTTTAAAAGCCTTTGAGGCACCGACAGTAGTCAACAAAGCGGCAGCTTTCCCACCGCGTGGCGCACTTCGAATGGCATCGTATGAAGCAACCGTAACAATATCGCCTGCATCTGCTTGAGCTGTTACCCAATCAGACCAATTATTCCAATGTTCGGAATTCTCATAGACATCGTGATTGGCTTTCGTCTTATGACTGCCATCGGGTCTGAGGATAACGGTGTTCAGACCTCTTTTCTGTGGCATGCCGCGAGTCTGACCGTTCACGTGTAAAAAAGTGTTGTTACCTTCGGACGAGTCAAACGCCGAGCCGCTCAAATGGACTTTCATGGGTGCATCTTTTGCTGGTTGTATACAAGGACGGTCACTATTGCATTTGGGGTGCAAAAAAGTTCTAGTTTTTAGCTCGACTAAGGAATAGGAAAGTGGCTAAATGGAGACGCTGTTAGCTTCGATGCGATCATTACTCAGGAAGACGCGTCTGTCGTGTCTTTTGTAGAAGCGTGGGACATTGGTGACTATGTATTTGGCCCACAGGGAAAACGTCTCACACTGGACTCACCACAGTCGGGCGAGTAGCTTCTTAATCTGATAAGGCGTTGCTTCTAAAGCCCGGTGATAGTGCTACGCCGGGTCAGAACGTTTTCTTTTAAAAACAGTGCCGCGCGTTGTTTGCACAGGCTCTATGCTACGTGATCTTGCCGATGGCTATCGGTTGCTACGCAATACCACGTAGTGCGTATGCGTGCTATCTGCGCAGTTCTACCTACTTCTCCCAATAGTTTCCATTTGATGGTTCCTGTCTAATTGCTGCAGCCGCAACCCTGCGGCCGAGACGAACAAATCATCTGGAGAGGCAAGTGAGAAAAACGTTTAAAAGTGCGTTGTGCATCGCCGCACTGTTGTGTACATCATTGGCACATTCAGCAGAAATTGAATTGAAGCTGGCCCATTCGTGGCCTAAGGGTTTCCCAATATTTGGTACATCTGTTGATGAGTATGCTTCACTGGTTGAAGAGCTGTCTGATGGCCGTATAGCCATTAAGGTAGATAGTCGAAACAAACACAAGGCCGCGTTCGGAATTTTTGATTTCGTAAAATCTGGTCAGTATGACATTGGGCAGTCTGCCTCCTACTACTACGGCGGCAAAGATCCTGATACGCTGTTTTTCACGACGATGCCATTTGGCATGACTGCACTGGAGCAGTATGCGTGGTTCCATCAGGGTGGGGGTCTAGAACTAGCCAATGAGGTCTATGCCAAGCATGGTATCGAAGTGATGACCGGCGGTAACACCACCATGCAGATGGGTGGTTGGTTCTCTAAGGAGATTGGCAGTGTTGCAGACCTTGAAGGTCTAAAAATGCGCATCCCCGGATTTGGCGGTAAGGTCATGGCAGGTGTCGGTGCTGTACCAACGAATATTCCGGCTGGCGAGCTTTTTCAGGCGCTGGAGCGCGGCACAATTGACGCACTGGAATGGGTGGGTCCGTCGCTTGATCTAAGGATGGGATTTCACAAGGTAGCCCCTTATTACTACACTGGCTGGCACGAGCCTAGTACGGAGCTCATGTATTTTTTTAACAAGAAGACCATGGACTCACTGCCCACATGGGCGAGATCCGTATTGCTCAATGCAGCAAAGCTAACCGGCTTCAACATGACTGTGCAGTCGCAACACGAGAGCAGCGTTAACTGGGGCTTGATCACAACTGAGTATCCGAATATCGAGGTACGTGATTTTCCTGCTGATGTTATCGAGGCTTTGCGCGAGTCCAATAACGCGTTGCTGAAGGTAGAAGCTGCCCGAAGCGAGATGGCTAGTCGCATTATAAAGTCCCAAGCAGACTACCTGGACACAACGCGTGCGTGGACGTTGATTGGCGATCAGGCTTACCTCAACAATATCGGAAAATAGTTGGGACGTATCAGCTTCATCAATGAATCTGTGCCATGCAGGCGCTTAATTGCGCCGCGTGGCACTTGAATTTTTCTGACTATTCAAGAACCGCTTGGGTTTGTCCTACGCGAATCTCCAACCTCTGCAGCTATTCTGATGATCCATAAAGTTGAACTCATAATTAATTTTGTTCTGGATTCTACCGGCAAGCTTGCCACTCTTCTACTTATAGTGCTGGTAGGTATCATTTCCTTCAACGTCATCGGGAGATACGCATTCAACCACTCTTCTGTTGGTCTGGAAGAGCTGTCGTGGCATCTTTACTCCAGCATTTTTCTGTTGGGTATCGCCTACGCGGTGCGAACCCACTCTCATGTGCGTGTAGACCTTATTTACGAATCCAGAGCAGGGATTACAAGAGCGATGATTGATATTGTGGGCACACTACTGTTCTTGTTGCCGTTCACCGTCATCATGGTTTTCTACGGAGCTGTGTTTGCCATGGAATCTTACAGCTTCGGTACACATGCCAACTCGTTTGCAGGGCTAGTGGAACAATTTTTCACTACTGGTATTGGTGAGCGAAGCCAGGATCCTGGAGGGCTCAATAATCGGTGGGTAATCAAGAGTGTCATTCCTCTAGCGTTTTTCCTGACACTTCTCAGTGGGATCTCCCTACTTATCGATAGGTGTCGGTTTGTGAGTCATGCAAAAGAGCAAGCTAGTTTGATTATTGATGGAAGTGTGAATACAGATGCAAGTACAGGCAAGTGTTCAGATTCAGGAGAATCATTATGATAGGCGTGTCTATATTCTTGTTGGCGCTTGCTCTGCTGTTGTTTGGCTATCCAGTTGCGTTCACGTTTGCAGGTGTGGGTATTCTGTTCGTTACTATGTTTGACGATCCCGCCTCATTGGCACAGATTCCTTATCGTATCTACGCTTTAATGGGTGACAATGGTGATGGGACGGTGCTGATGGCGATTCCACTATTTGTGTTCATGGGATTGATACTGCAACGAACCGGGTTAGCCGAACAGCTGCTTGAGTCTATGGGAAGTTTGTTTGGTGCCGTGCGAGGTGGGCTTGCTGTGTCTACCGTGCTGGTTGGTGCGCTACTGGCTGCATCCACCGGTGTTGTAGGTGCAAGCGTTGTGGCCATGGGCCTGATTTCATTGCCCGTCATGCTTAAGTATGGATACGATCCGAAGTTGGCAGCCGGGTCCATTTGTGCGGCTGGCACGCTTGGGCAATTGATACCACCATCCATAGTTCTGATTGTTTTGGGTGATGTTCTTAACGTGCCGGTTGGGGATTTGTTTCGTGCTGCTCTGGTGCCTGGGCTAGTTCTGGTGGCTTGCTATATCGTCTACATTCTTATTTATGCCAGACTGAATCCTGACGCTACTCCGCTGATTCTGGACATTGATGTGGATGTAAATCGAACCCGCCAAATTGCTAATGCACTGAAAGCCATCTTGCCGCCGGTGGCGTTAGTGCTGATTGTACTGGGATCAATATTTACCGGTATTGCCACGCCAACGGAGTCTTCAGCACTGGGTTGCCTCGGTGCGGTGTGTCTTGCAATTCTCTATCGCAAGTTCGATTTCGTGATGTTGTGGGACAGTGCTCACGAATCGGTGAAAATAACCGCAATGGTTTTCACTGTCTTGCTAGGGGCATCGGTGTTTTCAATGGGCTTCTCATACACTGGCGGTGAGGAGGAGATAGAACATCTACTAATGAGTATTCCAGGGGAAAAATGGGGGTTTCTTGTTTTCACCATGGTTCTAATCACGGTATTGGGATTCTTTCTTGACTACATCGAAATATCGTATATCGTATTACCGTTGGTGTACACAGTTGTAGAACAGCTCGAGATCAACCTTGTCTGGTTCGCCATTCTGGTGGCCATGAACTTGCAGACATCATTTTTAACACCGCCGTTTGGCTTTGCCTTGTTTTACTTGAAGGGTGTTGCGCCAGAAGGGTTAAAGACAACGGATATATACAAAGGGGTGTTGCCATTTATCGCCATACAGCTACTAATACTCACCACCATGCTGTGTTTTCCGTGGGTATTCGGGTTGACATCAGAAGCTGTCAGCTTGTGGTGAGTGGATAACAGTGACTGCTCGTCATAAGATACTTCTACTCACTGTCGTACCTACAATACTCAGTCTGTTGTTAGTGGCATTTTTTGTCGAGATCCAGACACGCAAGTTGTTTGAACGCCAGTCGAGTGTGTTCTATCAAGGTTTGCTCGACATACGCAAAGCTGAGCTTGTCAACTACACGCAGCTGGCCAGAACCTCCATTGACCATATTGTCAATGACCTATCGTTGTCGCAAAGCGAGCGGCAAAGCCGAGCCAAATCGGTTTTGAGTGATCTTGCATATGCCAATGATGGGTACTTTTATGCGTATTCCAGTGAAGGAATTAATCTGGTGCATCCAAAGCAGCCCTACCGAATTGGTGAGGCGTGGTGGGAGCTGCAAGACAGTGAAGGTAAGCTGATTATTCAGGATCTGATTCGTCAGGCTCAAAGCGGTGGTGGCTACACTGAGTACTTCTGGGAGCAACCCTCATCTGGAGAGATTGGCAAGAAACTCGGTTACTCAGAGATGCTGGGCGACTGGAGCTGGATGTTCGGGACAGGCATTTACATTGATGATCTGAAAAAGCAGGTTGGGGGCATCAATGCCGTGTTTGATGCTCAGATACGCGCAACGTCTTACGTGATCATCTCTATTGCGGGAATTGCAGTTGCGTCTGTTTTTGCGTTTGGTCAGGTCTTTCAAATCAATGAACGCAAACAATCTGACGGCAAACTGCGGCAGCTCAACAAGCGAGTCATTAATACACAGGATGAAGAGCGGCGACGAGTGTCACGTGAACTACACGATGGGATCAGTCAACGCCTTGTGGTTGCCAAGTACAGCCTGGAGGAGGCACAGGCGAGTATCAACGAAAACCCGGCCATTACACAGGGTCTTATTCAATCCAGTGAATCTCACATTGACGAGACACTGACAGAAATTAGACGGATATCCCATGATCTGCACCCGAGCATTCTCGATGATCTGGGTTTGATGACGGCAGTGCAGGCGTTGCTGGATCCGTTCAGCAGGCGAACAGGAATTGAGGTGGTGTTCAATAAATCACCGTTTCGAAACTTATTGCCCACTGCTGCCAAGACCGCTCTATATCGTATTGTGCAGGAAGCGTTATCCAACATTGAAAAACACGCCAACGCCACAACAGTAAGAATCAAATTTGAGACCAGAAATGAATGGTACAGACTAACCATATCGGACAACGGAGACGGGTTTAGTGATTCAAAGTCCGAACGAGTAGATACAGGGTTGGGTTTACGCAGCATGTCTGAACGGATGGGTTATTACAACGGTGTGTTCTCCATCGAATCGACTTCGGCGGGAACCACGCTTATCGCGGGTATTCCCAGAAGTAACCTTAGCATTACGAATCAGCATTCAGGCACGCAC
>JALZVU010000275.1 GCA_023301795.1 Granulosicoccus sp. | reverse complement strand
TACCACAGGTATTGCTTGCACGCGTGCTAGCGGTCCTTGGGTTTATCAGTGTTGGTTTCCTGCTGTTCGTGTTGCTCACGTCAAATCCGTTCGAACGCCTTTTACAAGTGCCGCTTGACGGCGCATCGCTGAACCCTCTGTTGCAGGATCCGGGGATGGCTATCCATCCGCCCATGCTCTATCTGGGCTACGTCGGCTTTTCAGTAGCGTTCGCGTTTGCCATAGCGGCTTTGATCGGTGGTCAGCTTGACGCCGCTACGCTGCGCTGGATGCGCCCATGGACCAATATCGCTTGGATGTTCCTGACAATTGGTATTTCACTGGGCAGTTATTGGGCTTATTACGAGCTTGGCTGGGGCGGTTGGTGGTTCTGGGATCCGGTTGAGAACGCCTCCTTTATGCCCTGGCTAATTGGTACCGCGCTCATCCATTCCCTTGCAGCCTCCGAGAAACGAGGTGTCTTCAAGGCATGGACAGTTCTGTTGGCTGTGCTGGCCTTCTCGCTAAGCTTGTTGGGGACATTCCTGGTGCGTTCCGGCGTATTGACGTCAGTACACTCTTTTGCTGCTGACCCAACTCGCGGTCTGTATATCCTGATATTCCTTGGGGTGGTCGTTGGGGGCTCTTTGCTGCTCTACGCCTTGCGTGCTCACACTCTGAAATCGACAGCAAGCTACGAGTTGGTCTCGCGTGAATCCGGCTTGTTGCTGAACAATGTGTTGCTGGTGGTTGCATGTGCAGCCGTACTGCTGGGTACTTTGTACCCACTGTTTGTGGACGCTCTGGGACTGGGCAAGATTTCGGTTGGAGAGCAGTATTTCAACGCTGTATTTGTGCCGTTGATGGTGCCTATCCTGTTAGCGGTCGGCGTGGGCGCGGTGCTCAACTGGAAGCGTGACAAGATGACCGGTCGTGGGGCTACTTTGATCGTGCTTGCGGTTGCCAGTGTGGCTGTGGGGGTTGTTTTGACCACACAACTGGAATACTTCACTGCGGGAGCTGCGGCGGCTATCGCTATGGCGCTGTGGATTACCGCTTCGACGGTGTACGGCATCATTCATCGCTTTCGCAACAAGCGTAAAAGGCTGTCTGCAGTCATGCACACGCCTGCGGCTTTTTGGGGCATGAGTATTGCGCACGTAGGCCTTGCAGTATTTACCGTCGGTGTCGCTGTAACGTCTATTTACACCACAGAGGAGACCGTAAGGCTGGAGCCCGGTGATACTCATCAGGCTGGCGGTTATACCTTCACGCTAGACTCCATTGAAAATGTCAGGGGCCCGAACTTCGATGCTTATGAAGCGGTATTTGGTGTTGACAAAGGCGACCGTTACATCGGTCAGGTGAAACCTCAAAAACGTGTTTATGACGTACGACGCGACACCATGACAGAAGCAGGAATCGATGCAGGTATTACACGTGATTTGTTTGTCGCTCTGGGCGAGCCGCTTGCAGATGGGCAGGCGTGGAGTGTTCGTATCCAAACTAAACCGTTCATTCGCTGGATTTGGCTGGGCACAATCTTCATGGCTGCAGGTGGCATTCTGGCTGCGGCTGATCGTCGATACCGTCGGGTTGCTGAGAAGTCAGCCGCTGTGAAATCCAAACGCAGCTCTGTCCTGAATCCTGTTGCGGCAACACGAACCGCGCCTGATGGCGGCTCGGCTAGCTGACATTATGAATATAGCGTTGAAACTTTTACCGCTTGCGCTGTTTCTCGCACTGGCGGCCTTTTTGGCAAAAGGGCTCACCCTTAATCCCGGTGAGTTACCTTCGCCATTGATTGGCAAGCCTGCACCGAGCTTCACCTCAGCACTACTGCCAGCATCTAACGGTGACTTCGACAGTGAGTCTATGAAAGGTGAAGTGTGGGTTCTGAATGTCTGGGCTAGTTGGTGTGCTCCCTGTGTGCAAGAGCATCCAGTACTTAAGTCGCTGGCGCAACAACGTCCTGTGTCGCTTGTAGGGCTTAATTATAAGGACGTTCCTTCCGATGCGCTCACGTGGCTCGACAGGTTAGGGAACCCTTTTACCCATCTTATAAATGATGAGGCAGGAGGCGTGGGTCTGGATTGGGGCGTGTACGGAGTTCCTGAAACCTTTGTAATTGATCGCAATGGCAAGGTGCGCTACAAGCACGTTGGCCCGCTTACTCCTGAAGATCTTGAACAGAAAATGCTACCTATCATCGACCAACTTGAACAGGAGCCAGTGTGAATCCGACTGAACGCTACGCGGGTTGCTTGTCTGTTGCGTGTGAGTGGCTCGCTCAGAGACTGGGCCTGGTAACGTTGCAACGCTCCTATTGGCCTGTGATGGGCGATGCAGTGGCGCGCTGCCGCAGTTTGTTTTTTTGGAGGTTAAAGCAAGTCAGACACTTGATGTGGTCCACGATACTGAGCGTAGGGCTTTGTGTCTCTGGTACATCCGTTACTCTTGCGGCTGACGAAATCGTAAATTTTGACAACCCTGCGCACAAGGTTATGTATGAGGCGTTACTCAAAGAGTACCGATGCCTCAAATGTCAAAACCAGAATCTTTGGGATTCCAATGCAAGCTTGGCGGGCGATCTCCGTCGTGAGATTCGTGGACAGATTTTAGACGGTAAAGTAAAAACTGACATCGATGAATATCTAGTGGCGCGCTATGGAGAATTCGTTCTATACAGGCCGCGTTTCAACTCCAAGACGGCGATTTTGTGGATTGGCCCGTTTGCTCTGTTATTCATTGGGCTTGCTTCATTGGTCCTTATGGTTCGCAGTCGGAAAAAAGCAGCCGGCGTTGACAATTTGCGTGTGGTTCCTGTTGACGCCGCTGAGCGTTTTTCGGAAGACAAACTCGCTAAGGCTCGAGAGCTTCTGAAGGGTGATTAATATTTGACGGATTGGTTCAATGATCAGTGAAATTCAAGGGGTCAGAGTTGTGTTAGCTAATTCGCAAAATATAGGTAACCGCTGAATTTCAACGTGTTCTGGGTAATTCTAATTGTCGTAAAATGTAAACAATGCACATAATAGGTTTTCCTACCTCTGAGTGACGTGGTATCGTATCCACACGAAAAGGAGCAGTGCGCCTTTATCACTAATGGAGTGGCGGCATGAGCAGTAACTTCGGTATTTCAGATGTATCAGTTACAACAAATTCAACAGACAATGGTAGTACTCATTCTCTGGATTCGTTGCCAATAGACGAATTTCTAAAAATTGTTGGATTGAGAGTAAGAGCCCAACGATCCACCCTGAGCATGTCCAGGAAACGCCTCGCAGAAGTGTCTGGCGTATCTGAACGTTACCTTGCACAGCTGGAATCCGGACATGGGAATATGTCCATAGCTTTGCTGCGCAAGGTGACTTCAGCAATCGGAATGTCATTGGGGTCATTGCTGTCGGCAGAAGTGCCCGAGTTTGTGGGTAACAGCGAAAGCTCTGAACCTCATGCCTCGTCAAACGGGCAAAACGTCGCTACTGGACAAGTAAACAGTCAACAGACACAGAATGAGGTAACTACTTTATCACCGTGTGCACAAAACAATTCGCATCGGCGCGTGCCTGAGCTGCAGTAGCAGACGTATTTTTACATCAGCCTCTCGGGAGTCAGAGATTGACTCTGCGGGTCGCTGATGAAATGGCTTGTCGTGCCAGTGCAGTTAATCTACATCGCACAGCCTTCTTAGCCAGCTAGCTTTGTGAAGACTCTGCACGAACCGTCCGAAAAACTGGACAAACTGTGTCTTAGGCGCTCGCGTCGATGGCTATCTAAGTTCAGTGTTTATCTGAGTCTGCGACTCACCTCGCGTTAGGTGCATCGCAGGAGGAATTACTCGAAACTCATTATTATGTTGGTTTGTGCATCGTCGTTGGCACCTACAGCCGCACGTTCTGATTCTGAGTTGAATTGATGAATCACAATGCCCGGATTGCTCGTAGCCCATGGATCGTTGTCATCTTTTCCAGTGCTATAGCGAACGTAGTCGTTCATTGCACTGAGTCTTGGCATGTTGGCTTGAGACTGGTAGTACGCATCTACATCCTCGAAGGAATCTTTGGTCTGAAATAAAATGACCTTCAAGCCGTTTTCATCACCAATTCGGTACCGCGAACTATTCGGGTACAAGGGGTAGGGGATATCATCGGTACCTAATATTTCCGATAGCGCCTGGTCGTCGGCAATTTGGTCAGCAGGAACGCTGATGTCTCCTGTGGTGTTCCAGTCTTCTGTCTCAGGTTTGGCGCCTGCCGCCTGAACGTCAGCATCCTGCTCCGATTGCGACGGTTCTGTAGCCTTTGGCGCATCGTTGCCACAGGCTGTTAACGAACAGGCGAAAACGGCGGCTGCTAATAGCCGGTAGTTCTGATTAATCATCGTATTGCTCTACTATTCCCTTAACCATAAAGATAGACCATGATCTTGAATTTGCGTAAAAACGGTTGGGTCTGAGCAAGACTCAATCTGAATCTGTGACCCCGTTCAATAGTTGCGGTAGCGTCTGCAGAACGTGCCCATCGGTCAGTAAAGCTTCACGGATCTGTTTGGCTGTCTCAACGGCATGTGCGTTGTCGCCGTGCACACAAATACTATGAAAGGCGGCGGGCAATACGTTCCCCGTTATCGTGACCAACCCTTGTGCTGCGATCATGGCTCTCACATGGGCGATACAGGCTTGCGAGCTTTCAAGGACTGCGCCTGGTTCGCGTCGTGATACCAGAGTACCTGTTTCGGTATAGGCCCTGTCTGCGAAAATTTCTCCTGCAACTGCTAGTCCTGCGTCGGTTGCTGCGTGGTGCAGCTCTGAGAGCACCGGTGCCAGGAAGATTAGAGAATCATCAAACTGGCAAGTGGCACCGACGATGACCTCAGCCAGGTGACGGTCTTCGCAAGCCATGTTGTTGATGGCTCCATGGGGTTTAACGTGTGTTACGGCATATCCGTGGCACTGTGCCATGCCCTGCAGTGCGGCTAGCTGGTATTGCACCAAGGCGCGTATTTCTGCATCGCCTAGCGACATCTGGCGTCTGCCGAATCCTTGCAGATCAGCAAACCCCGGGTGAGCTCCAACGCTGACGCTGTGCTGTTTCGCCAGTGCTAGCGTCTGGCTCATGACCATGGGGTCTCCAGCATGAAACCCGCATGCGACATTCGCAGAGTTGACCACCTGAAGCAGGTTCTTGTCGTCACCCATGCTCCACGCACCAAATGATTCACCTAAATCTGCATTCAAGTTAAGACGCACGCTTTTAGCCTTTAGTGAGTATTCCTGATCATAGTGTAGCTAACCATCGGTTAAGAGTGCCGGATAGTCAGCTTACGTTAAGTTCATCGTGACCGTTGGTTACTCCATCTATGAGGTTGTTCTCGAACAGTGTGCTAAGGCTGATCTCAGAGACTATGCAGGGTGCTATAGAGGCCACGGCGCGATCTATCAGATTTCGCTGATGCACACGGGCTGCTATGGCTTCATCAATATCAACAAGTTTGAACCTCAGGTGTGCCCCCGCGCGGCGCGCCCCTAGAATGGGCAGGTCGGTAGATATGACGGTAGCAATTTTAGGATATCCGCCAGCGGTGTGTGCGTCGTTGAGTAGCACGATCGGTAATCCTGTGCCCGGTACCTGCACCGATCCCGGTACTATCGCATCGGACACGATGTCTTTGGCTGAAGCGTCGCGGTGCGCAACAACTGGCCCTGACAAGCGCACGCCCATACGATCAGCCTCGGTGCTAAGCTCATAGCTTGAAGACATGAATGTATCGACGCCTTTACTAGAAAAATGGTCGAACTGTGGACCCGGAATAGCGCGCAGCACATTAGACTGGTAGAGCAGTTCTTCAGATAATTCACAATATGTGTGAGGCTCTGAATCAATGCTATTTTGCGAGCGCTCGCCTAGACGAAGATTGTCTCCGGCTTGTAAAGCTGACCCGTCAAGGCCTCCCAGCGAGGCTTTTGCATACGTGGATGTACTGCCCAGGTGCTCGGGAATATCAATATTGGCGATGGCGATAATCGCATGGCGCAACGAGCCTGTAGAGGATAAATACAAGCTGGCTCCAGGGGCGATGGTCAGGGATCTATTGGCTTTGCAGCTAACCTGATCAATCTGGTTACCAAGCTTGATGTGCGCAGATGGGCTTCCGATGACGGCAACTCTGACGGCAGTATCACCAGCTTGTAATTGGAGCCCGCCTTCGAAGCACTCAATGACAGCGCAGCCGCTGTCATTACCAACCAGTGAATTGCCGATGATGCGCCAGGCAGGGCAGAGAGTTCCCGCCCAAGGTATGCCTAGATGACGAAATCCAAAGCGTCCAGAATCCTGAATGGTTGACAATAAACCGGCGTTTACAACCTTGAGATGGGGGGCATTTATATCCATCTCAGTTCAACAACCAGCGAGAACGATCAACATTGGACTCGGCAAGCTCTTGCTTCAAACTGTTGAACGTAGGTTCATCGATTCTGGTGAAAGAAATTTTGTCACCGGCTCTTAGCAGTGCAGGCGGTAAAGCCTGCGCGTCGAACATCGGCACAGGACAATTGCCCAAAATATGCCAGCCTCCAGGACTTTCCCAGGGATAGATTCCGGTTAGCTGCATGGCAATAGCCACACTGCCTGCAGGAACTCTTAGTCGAGGTTCGCCGCGTCTGGGCAGATGGAGTGGTTTCGGTGTGTCGCCCAGAAATGCATACCCGGGAAGAAAACCTAGCATGTAGGCGCGAAATGTACAGTTCACATGTAAGTCGATAACAGCATCGATGCTCAGGCCGGTCAGTGAGGCCACTGACTCCAGATCGGGCCCGTGTTCGGTGCCATAAAGTACCGGTAGATTCCAGTGTCTGGCTGTTAGGGTGTCTTGAAGCGTTACCGGATTGCGACCTTCCAGCTCCCGAATGTGTTCAAGCAGGGCATCAGGGTGGATAACGCAGGGATCATAGATAACAGCAAGAGAGCGAAACGTCGGTATTGTTTCTTGCACACCTGGGAGAGTGCCCGCAGCCTTTGCGTAATGGATAAGCGCGTCTAGTGACTTCACTTTATCAACGATAGCGCTGTCGATTCGTTGACCGAACTCCAGCACCAATGTGGTATCGCCGGAAAATAGAGCCTGCCAATCAGTACCTGTACCGGCGACTTGATTCATACCGGGAACCTCATGCGCTGCGAAAAAAACCCCGAGGTGAAGCCTCGGGGTTTTGCTTATGCAGTAGCAGCTTCGCGAGTTTCTTCGCTTTCGTCGGCAGCTGCCGTAGTTGTCTCGATATCAGAGAGCAACTTCGGATCAGCTTTTGGAGCTGCATCGGCGTCTTGATCACGCGCTTCTGCCTCGTCTGCCCAGGTGCGTAGTTCACGATAGGAGGCCAGCAGTGTAGCTGCTTGCTCTTTAAGTTCTGACAGCGTCTCCAGCTCTTCCTTCTGCTCTTTGTTTTCTTTCTTGAGCTTACGGTTAGCGTCTTCAGCAGTTTTGCGAGCGTTGGCTTCATCAAGTTTCTGCTTTTTCAGCGTTTTGAGCTTCTTGACGATATTCTCTGGCGTGTCTGCCAGGGCTGTGTTGATCGCCTTGAGTTCTTTTTGCTTGTCTTCGACGCTGCGTTTGGCTTTCTTCAGCGCATCAGCATTATCTTTGCGTCCGACTATCAAAGCCTGCTCAGCCGCTTCTTTGGCAGCAATGGCCTCGTCGCGCTGATTTTCACTTTCAGTTCGTGACTTGATCGTCTTCTTGACTTCGAGCTGCATTTCACCAATATCTTCAGAGGCGCGATTACGGGTCTCTGTCATGTCGGCGTCGGCGTCTCGAGCACGCTTGAGAGCGACGTCGAGGGCACCCTTCAGGTCATCTGCTGTGAAATCATCTTTTAACTTCAGTGCAGTGGCGGCTTCGTTCATCAGCATTTGCTTGCTGATGGCCAGGTCTTTCCAAATTCTTAGTTGCTGTTCGCTGTCGGCTTGACTCACGTAATAATCTCTTGAACGAATGAAATAGCAGCCATCACGTGTGTGATCGTCTGCTGGCTGTAAATGAAAGGTTAGGAAAACGGGTAATGTTGGCGTACTAGGTTTTTTAAAGGGTATTGGATAAGGTTGAGAAAAGGGGAAGGTGGAATTCAGCCAGCCCGCATTTAGTCACTTATTCGTATTAAACAACTCGACTGGTTCAAAGTTCCCAGCATGCTGCAAGGTCCGTATTTCCTTGCTCAAGTGTAAAGGTGCGGATTTCATCATTTGAGACGATGCAAATACCGACACCAACAATGGTAGCTTTTTTGCGGTTACCACGTCTTTTCAATAAAGTTACCACGATCAGAAATATATGGGCGACAATCGTGCGAACCGATATCACCCCTAATAGCTCAATATTATACCGCTTTTGTTGACATCTTTCATCCTTGTTTATTTCGCGTGTCGCGATGCGTGATCGATATCTGACATTTGGTCGATTTCTGACCGCTAACAGACGTTGGTTAGCGGGTGGTTTGCTCCTGACATTTGCCTCTTCTGTGGGCCAAACGTTCTTCATATCTATCTTCGCTGCACAAATACGCGCCGAGTTCGGGCTGAGTCATGGCGGCTTTGGGCTTGCTTACATGATAGCTACCCTTGCAAGCGCCGCAACGCTTGTCTGGCTTGGCAAGTTTCTCGATAGTGTTGAGATTGCGCGAGTAGCAAAATATTGCATTTTTTGTTTGGCTGCTGCCGCGTTGCTGATGTCTACTGCAAGTTCTGTTTTTGCGCTTGTCTTTGCCCTGTACTGCTTGCGCCTTTTCGGCCAGGGCATGCTGACTCACACAGCTTTAGTCGCTATGGGGCGTTGGTTTCATGCCGAACGCGGGCGGGCGGTATCGGTGGCCGGTATCGGTCATCAGTTGGGTGATGGCTTGTTGCCAATTGCCGTAGTCTGGCTGCTGATATTCATGGAATGGCGTACGGTGTGGTTGCTGGCTGCCGTGATCCTGGTTGTGTTGGCGTTGCCATTGAGCCATGTGTGCTTATCCAAACCGCGTATACCTTCCAGTGCGGATCGTGACAAATTCGAAAGTGGACGACAGTGGACCCGCGCTGAGGTTATGCGCGATGTGCCATTCTGGATTGTTTGCACGGGTGTTCTCGCACCTGCCTTTATCGGAACATCAGTGTTTTTCCATCAAGTGCACCTGGCGGACATCAAACAGTGGGGTCCCACTGTGGTGGCAGCCTCCTTTGTTGTTTTGTCGGTTACCTCGGTGACGTTTGGCCTGATAACGGGTCAGCTTATCGATCGTTTTAGCGCTCGTGTCATTTTGCCTTTCTTTTTGTTTCCGTTAAGTCTGGGTTGTGCATTGCTCGCGTTACTTGATGCTGAAAGCGCCATGCCCTTGTTCATGTGCTTGTTGGGAATCTCGTATGGCATATCCAGTGCTGTCTTTGGCGCTATCTGGCCAGAGACCTATGGCACGAGACATTTGGGTTCCATACGAGCGGTGGTGTCGGCTACCATGGTGGTTGCCTCAGCGCTCGGGCCGGGCATCACAGGCTGGCTTATTGACATCAATGTTGGATTCGAATCACAGCTGCTGGGCATGAGCATTTATTGTGTCGTGATGATGCTGGTGCTGTTTCCAGTCTCCAGAAAGTTGATCAGGCGTAACCGTGACATCGTGGCAGTGACTGTCTAGTCCGGACTATTCATGAATCGCGGAAGGCCGCCCCGCCTAATACTTTCCGGAAGGCCGGCCCCGACCGAACCCTTTTTCTGTAGCGGATTATATGGGGGCCGCCCAGGCAAGGAGCGGAATACAGACTGTATTTCCGACGGGGGCGCCCAGCCTGAGTAGGATTCGCTACAGGAAAAGGGGGCGCGGAAG
>JALZVU010000274.1 GCA_023301795.1 Granulosicoccus sp. | reverse complement strand
ACTGCATTGGTGCGCTCTTCAATCAGCAATAGCAGATTCAATGGAGCCATGTTGTATTCCAGTGCTCCGATATCTGATAGCGATAGTATGTGCAAGTCATTGATGAGATGACTGAGCCTCAACGTTTCAGAGTGCAGTGAATTTATAGCCAGCATATTCAAAGGGCGAATGCCATCTTCAATAGCTTCGACTTCACTTTGCAGAACCGCAACGGGTGTTCGTAGTTCGTGAGACAGTTCTGCAATCCACTCCCGGCGTGCCGTGCGACTATGTTCCAGGGCATAGGCCAGCTGATTAATGTCACGGGACAGGTCCCCTAGCTCATCTTTTCTATCTGACTTGACGCGGTGGTCATACTTGCCTTTGCTGATTTTGCTAACAGCATCGCTGACGCTGAGCACGGGCCTGACGAGGCGTGATGACAAGATTGCCGCCAACAAGGCCGACAACGCTATCATTATCAAGGAGGCAATGGCGAAGCTGCGTTTTTGTTGGGCAGCAAACACGTTGTCAAGCTGACCGGATAACTGGCGTGAGGTTCTGAAGCCCACGTACCCGACAATTGAGTCTAGGTGCTTGATGGGCAGCCACTTCACTGAATGCTCATCATCAACACGGCCCACCAGCACCTGGCGATTGGCATCGGCCAACACTAACCGGCGTGCGCGGTTCGATGGTGGGGGCTGGCGTGGGTCCCGGTTGTTGCGAGGGCGTCCTCTGGTGTTACCCATGGAGTCACTCACAAACCTCGCCCACAATTCTCTGTTCTGTGTCAACCATTCCCAGTTTTCAGGTTCTGCATAACCGCTACTCAGATTAGCAACAAGAGGCTGTAAGGACTCAATTTCCGAGTCGTTGATATAGTTGAGAAAACCTCGATTAAAGCTCCAGTTGTTATAGGCGTAGAGGGTGGCGATAAGCACACCATTGGAGACCAGTAGAGTAATTAAGAGTTGATATTTCAAGCGCATAAGAATTTATACCCCAATCCGTGCCAAGAGGCTCTCTACCATCGGAATTTAGAGACAATTTCCCCATTTATTGCACACTTGATCGGTAAGGGCGGTGCCGCTGGTTTGTTAAGTCAGTTGATTTGGGTATAGTTCTGAAAGAGATTGCAGTTTGTTTTTTCGAAAGGAGTATGTTCATGAAACCAGTTGTGTTGTCAGCGCCGGCACCACGCAGCCTTGAGCTTATCTTTACCCCCGATAAGCGCGCGCTTCTCCATGAGAAATACAATGTGATTGAAACCTCTGACGAGGCGTTGGCGCACTTGCCTTTGGAACAGCTGAATTCGGCTCGCTACATTGTCGGTCAGCCTCCGATATCTGAGCAAACCCTGACCAAACTTAATAATTTACGCGCCGTACTGAATGTTGAATCGAACCTGCTGAACAACATGCCCTATCAGAGTGTCTTCGAACGCGGCATTCATGTGCTGACCACGGGAGCAGTTTTTGCGGTACCGGTGGCTGAATTAGGGTTAGGTTTGGCGCTCGATCTTGCCCGCGGGATTACCGATACAGATGGTGCATTCAAGCAAGGTGGCGAGCAATGGGGAGGGGACGGTAATGCCAATGCCCGCCTCCTGACAAACTCTGATGTTGGCATCATCGGATACGGCGATCTGGGGCGCGCTCTGAACAAAGTTCTGGCGGGTTTTAATTGTAATATTAAAGTGTATGACCCTTGGCTTCCGCCTTCGGTGCTGGTTGAAAACAGGGTGATACCTGCAACGCTGGATGAGGTTATTTCAACTTCTGATTTTTTATTCGTTGTGGCTGCGGTGACATCGGAAAACCATCATTTTCTTGGCGCTGAGGCATTTTCTGCCATGCAACCTAATACACGGTTTATTTTACTATCGCGGGCTGAGGTGGTGGATTTCGATGCGCTGATGGATGCTGCTCAATCAGGGCAGGTGCTGGTTGCCAGTGATGTGTTTCCGGAGGAGCCACTAGCGGCAAACCATCGAGCTAGGACGTTGCCAAACTTTATTCGTTCCTCACACCGGGCAGGTGCGCTGGATGTTGCATTCAAGCAAATGGGCAATATGGTTCTGGAAGATATGGAGCTTATGGATAAAGGTCTTCCGCCGATGCGCTGCAAGCGCGCTGAACGTGAAACCGTCAGTCGTATGCAATCAAAACCTGTTGTGCAGAACTAGGGTATAAAAGTTATGGACATTCAAAAGTAGCCAAAAAAGAAGGAGAAGTTGATGGAAGGTTTTGGTGTGCATACCAGCATGTGGACGATGAACTGGGATCGTGAAGGTGCCGAGACGGCTGTGAAAAGTGCCGCAGAGTATAAAATGGATTTTGTTGAAATCCCGATGCTCAATCCATCGGCTATTGATGCCCCGCATACCAGAGCGTTATTGGAAAAGTATCAGATGCGCGCCATGTGTTCACTGGGGCTCCCCGAGCAGGCATGGGCATCCAAACACCCAACCGCTGCCATCGAGTATTTGAAAATAGCGCTGGATAAAACCAGTGAGATCGGTTCTGAGGGATTATCAGGCGTGACTTTTGGTGGTATTGGAGAGCGCAGCGGACACCCGCCAACTGAAAAGGAACTTGAGAACGTTGCTCGTGTGCTGGAGGCCGCCGCTGCGTACGCCAAACAGAAGAATCTGCTTTTTGGCATTGAGCCTGTTAATCGCTATGAAAACCATCTAATAAATACCGGCTGGCAGGCGGTTCAGATGATTGAGCGGGTGGGTGCAGACAATATCTTTGTGCACCTCGATACCTACCACATGAATATTGAAGAGAAAGGGGCTGGTAACGGCATTCTCGATGCGCGTGAGCATTTGAAATACATCCACCTGTCGGAGAGTGATCGCGGCACACCGGGTGAGGGTTGTTGTGACTGGGACGAAATTTTCGCCACACTCGCTGCTATCAATTTCAAGGGTGGTCTGGCCATGGAAAGCTTTATCAACATGCCGCCGGAGATCGCTTATGGTCTATCCGTATGGAGACCTGTGGCAGAGAGCTACCAGGAGGTGATGGATAAGGGTTTGCCATTTCTGAGAAACAAGGCCAGGCAGTACCGCCTGGTACGCTGATCAAGGCCTATCCGTGGTCTATTGTGTCTAGTGAGTCGGATATATTTTGCTTGTCAGAGCAGCCTTAAAACTCAAAAGCTTCACTAGCTGTGACTTCTGTCACGTCAAGGCTGCTATAGCAGGTATTCATCAGCTTGCGCGGTATAATGCCTGCCATGAATAGCGACCCGCTTGATCAACTGAAAACCCTGTGCAACTGCGACCGTCTGGCAGCGGTGCCGGCCAATCACTGGCCGCAGATCTGTTCTGCCAGACTTGATGCCGAATCAGCAACTGTTCAGATGAACATGTTGCCTGATCTGTGCTGGTTTGATGGTCACTTTCCAGGACAGCCGGTGTTGCCAGGCGTTGCGCAGACGCACTGGGCTTGTTTGCTCGCAGCGACGGTGTTCGATCTGGCTACAGAGTTTTCAACACTGACCAGGCTCAAATTTAAAACGCCGGTGTTACCGGGACAAAGCGTCACACTCGAGCTCACTTACAGCTCTGAGCGTAGCCGTGTCAACTATCGCTACCACGAGGGGGATACCGTTTTTTCCACTGGCACGGTGCACTTTGGTCACACAGCCACATGAAATACTGTTGGTTAATTCCTCACTACAATCATGCCAACGACTTTTGCAGGTTTTTGTTGCCGCGGCTTGCAAGCTCCAGTCTGCCTTGTTTCATTATTGATGATGGCAGTGATGCCTTGAATCTTGAGCAACTGAAAACTGCCATAGCTGATCATGATTTGATTACCCTGGTTCAGTACGAAGAAAATCAGGGCAAGGGTGCTGCTGTGCTGACGGGTTGTGATCATGCGCGATCACAAGGTTTTACGCACGTCGTTCTGATCGATGCTGATGGCCAACACGAACCTGCCGACGAGAAGCGATTTATCGCTGCCAGTCAGGCGAACCCTGCGGCGCTGATTTCTGGCTACCCCATTTTTGATGACTCGGTGCCTAAGGTGAGAAAATACGGGCGCCGAATTACCACCTTCTGGGTCATGCTTGAAACGGCTTCGTTGCAGATCAAGGATGCGTTGTGCGGATATCGCGTGTATCCGCTGGATACCGTTGAGCAGCTTACTGATCGATTTAAGCTTGGCGTCAAGATGGATTTTGATACGGAGATTTTAGTGAAAGCTGTATGGGACAATGTACCGATTAAATATATCGACACCAAGGTGAAATATGTTGATGGAGGCACCTCGCATTTCCATTACTGGCGCGATAACCTTATCCTGATCAAGCTACACGCCAGCCTGGTTTTGCAATCAGCGATTGTGTTGCCAGGTTCGCTGTTGAGGCGTTTTCAACGATGAATCAGGTAGCGGTCGATACTGAACACTGGGCTCGTATGCGTGAGTCCGGAACGTTGTTTGGGATGCGAATTCTGTATCGCCTGAATCAGATGTTTGGCCGACGAGTCTTCACGTTCATACTGTGTTTCGTCAGTGCCTATTTCGTGCTAACTCGCGCGGAGTATCGACGTTCATCGCGTGACTATCTAAACACGCATTTTGCTTTTTTCCCCCATCAATGGTCACAACCGCCGGGTTTGGCAAGCACCTTTAATCATTTCAGGGCTTTTGGTGAAGCCACTATGGATAAGGCATTGGCCTGGAGTTCTTCAGTAGGTGAAGACATATTCCATGTTGTTGATCGAGGCGCGATAGACGATATCCTCAGCGATGAACGTGGACAGCTGATTATTGGAACGCATCTGGGTAATCTTGAATATTGCCGCGGGTTTATGCGTGATAACAACAACAAGGTTATCAATATCCTCACCTACGACCGTCACTCGGCAAATTTTGCGCGAGGCATGGAGTCTCTTAATCCTGCCTCTCGTCTGAATATCTATCAGGTGGATGAAATGGACGTCTCGATGATCCTGACGTTGAAAGCCAGAATCGATGACGGTGAGTGGTTGTTCATTGCGGGAGACCGTATTCCTGTGGACGGCCATCTGCGAACGGTAAACGTGAATTTCATGGACCGTGTGACGGCCTTGCCCATGGGGCCTTATCTACTGGCCAACACATTGGGCTGCCCGGTTAAGTTGATGTTTGCCTATCGGCAGAAGCAAAAAATAACCGTGGATCTTGTAGCCTTTACAGATCGTCTGATTCTGACCCGTAAAAATCGCAACGAGCAAATACAACAGTTCGCACAGCGCTTTGCCACCGAGTTGCAACAGCAGTGCGAAGCTGTGCCGTACCAGTGGTTCAATTTCTATGACTTCTGGGCGCAGCCTGAAGAGTCACCTACTAAAGCGTCTGACCAACAGTGACCCATCCTCAGCTCTTAAGCCTCTTGCCACATCGCTCGCCCATGCTGCTACTGGATGAGCCTGTGCATGTCAATGCAACATCAGGCGTTGCATTAGTGTGTATCACGGAGCAGTCCACTTTCTATATCCCAGGTGTGGGTGTGCCAGCATGGGTAGGCTTGGAATACATGGGGCAAACTGCGGCATTGATTGGCGGGTTTCAACAGCAGGCTGGAGATCTGGATGATCACACAGGGTTTCTGCTTGGTAGTCGTCAGTTCAGTTCAACGCTCCCCATGTTTAGCGCTGGTACAACGCTTCGTATACAGTGCGAGCAAAGTGCATTGGTGGGAGACACATTGGCAAATTTCGATGCACAAATTTATCTTCACAACGGTTCTGATGATGCGCCCATAGCGACGGCTATTCTGTCTGTATTCCGCCAACCGGCCACACCTCCAAATAACGCAGAGCCTACCTTGTGAGTACACGCGTGGTGGTGACAGGTGCTGGGGCGATATCGTCACTGGGCAGTGATTGGTCTTCTGTAAAAAACAGCCTGACTGGTTTGGAAAATCGCGTTCGCTACATGTCTGAGTGGGATGTGTATCCGGATCTTCGTACGCGGCTTGCCTCCCCGGTAGATGACTTCGAGGTGCCGTCACACTATCGAAAAAAACAGACTCGCAGCATGGGGCGGGTGGCGCAAATGGCCGTGCGTGCCACAGAGCTGGCCCTTGAAGCTGCAGGTTTGGTAGAACACCCGATTATCAAGAGTGGCAGGACCGGCATTGCTTATGGCTCGGCAACCGGTAGCAGTGAAGCTGCCGTGGAGTTTTTCAGTCTGTTGGAAAACCAGTCCATGGAACGCATAAATCCAACGACTTATTTACGCATGATGAGTCACACCGCAGCGGTCAATCTGGAGGTGTTTTTCGGAACTACAGGTCGTATCTATACCACCAGCAGCGCGTGTACAGCGGGTAGCCAGGGTATCGGGTATGCCTATGAGGCGATTCGTAGTGGCGCACAAACTGTGATGCTGACAGGTGGTGCAGAAGAGCTGTGCCCCACGCAAGCTGCTGTTTTCGATGTGGTGCTGGCAGCGTGTGTTGATAACGACAACCCTAAAAACGTGCCTGCCCCGTTTGATACAGATCGTGACGGGCTCGTGCTGGGTGAAGGTGCATGCACATTGATACTCGAGAGCCTGGATCATGCGCTTGCCCGTAACGCCACGATACTGGCTGAGGTGATCGGATTCGGGACTAATTCAGATGGAGCCCATCTGGTACGCCCGCAAGTAGACACCATGAAAGAGGTGATGCATCTGGCGATTGCTGACGCTGGCATTGCCAAAGAAGATATCGGTTATCTCAGCGCCCATGCAACCGCGACTCAGTACGGTGATGTAGCAGAAGGCCAGGCGACGCATCAGGTCCTTGGATCCAATGTGCCGGTCAGTTCGATAAAAAGCTATATGGGTCATTCCTTAGGAGCTTGTGGTGCGTTTGAAGCGTGGACCTCCATCATGATGATGAACGAAGGCTGGTTTGCGCCGACGTTGAATCTGCGCGCTGTTGATCCAGCCTGTGGGGAGCTGGATTTTATCCACACAGACGTGCGTCATCTGGACGTTGATGTTGTGATGAGTAATAATTTTGCGTTTGGCGGTATTAACTCATCTTTACTGTTCCGGCGTTTTTAGCTAACGCCCCTAACCCGGGGTTTGCCAACGAGTGGTTCTGGACAAGCCGAGCGTGGCTACCAGATTAAAGCCGTTTCCGATGAGGATGGTAAGTCCGAATGCCTGCGCTACCGGCACGCTGCTCAGAGCCAAAAGGCCAAAGGACAACATGCTTGTTAATCCAGACAAGACAATAGCTTGCTGTGTGGTACTGCTATCGTCTGTCATCTCTACAAGAAACACCACGTAGTCCATACCCAGTCCGAGAATCAGAAATAAGGACATCGTATGGAACAGCGTGAGTGGTTGACCCATCAAGACCAACACACCGAGTGTGAGTAAGGTGGACACTGCGGGTACCGAGGTCATCACCAGTGCGCGTCGATCGCGGTACAACAACCACATCAGGGTGGCAATGGCTGCATAGGCAATGATCAGAAGCCAGACTGATGATTGTCGCTGTGATTGCAGTTGTTCGGTGCTGTCGGCTATGGAATCGATGAAACTGACGCCATCGATATCCACAGCAATGCTGGCCATGTCTCCAAGATCGGCACCACTGCCCAGAAGCACAAAGGCTGCGTACGAGGCTGCCGAGGAATCTGGGCTGATAGCTGTGAGTACCATGGGGGACATTTGCGCCTCTAGCAGCTGGAAAAACTCGACAGAGCCTAGTGGTTGTGTTGCGGCATTAAGATAATCTTGCTGTAACGATGTGAGCCACTCTGGTGGTCCACCGGTGGCTTGAAAAAGGTCACTGGCAGCGCCTGCATCTTTGTAGAGCGGTGCTTGCAGTTGATAGTTGAGTTGTTGCTGAGAGGGTGATGGCAACCAGTCAAAAACACTGACCAGTCGAGCTCGGTTCTCGGAGAGTCTGTACAGCTGAGCCAGACGATCAAACAGGGCCTGCTCGTTGTTCGCCTCGACAATGAAAAACTTACCCGGCTCAATCTCGTTGGTGATGTTCTGGATTTGTGCGCTTTGTTGTAGCAGCTCTGTAGAGAGATTCACAAACCGGCGGGGGTCGTCTTGGCCTTGTCCAATTAATAAAACGTAGCCCACGATGGCTCCAAGGCCCAATAACGTCAGAGGTACGTTAAGGCGATTGATGAGATAGCTACCGACATTGCCTATGATGGAGGCTACGGGATTGACCAGATGCTGACGTACCTTGTTCAGCTCAGATGTCTGGCTGGGCGATAGTGCCAGTACGGTCAACCACGCAACTGCTATACCGCATATTGAGAAAACTGCGATGGTTTTCAGTACAAGCACGCTGGAAAATAGCAAAGCGCTGAAGCCTGCTATTGATGTCACCAGACTGATAAGCAGTGCCCGATGCAGGCGCTTCCGGTCTGTGTCCTTAGCGATGCCAGAGCTGGAGCGCACTGTTGCAATATGATAATAATAGTGAATGGAGTAATCGATAACGATGCCGATCAAGCTAGCGCCAAACAATAGAGTAAACACGTGAATATGGCCATAAACCGCATGAACAACGGAAAATGCAAACCCGACACCTACCACTATAGACACGCTTGCGGTGAGCAATGGGCGTATCGATCTGAATACCATCAGCATCAATACTGAAATGCCGATAATTGATCCCGCAGATATCAGGTTGATATCCTTTTTCGCAGAATTTGAAGCCTCATTCGAGAAGAACAGTACGCCACTACGCAATATTCTGACGTCTGGATAACGGGTTGCTATCGATTCATCCAGGTCGCTGAAGAAATCAATCAGAGATGGAACGTTTGCGCCTTCCTGCAAGGGTTCGCGTAATCGCAGGTTAACAACCTCCTGAAACATTGACACGTTCAGGTCATCTGTATCTGTAGTGTCCAATCCCTGGGATACGTCTGCACCGATACCTGCCGTAGCAATCCCAGCTTCGATGAAGCGACTGAAAAAATTAAAGGGGTCCTGATTTAAAGGCAAGAGTTTTAGCCCACCGCTAGGGGAGTACAGATCCCCGAGTGCCTGCTCAATCATCAAGTCAACATCACCTGAGTGCAATAACGCTTTGTCCTGAGCACTTAAGAGGTGAAATCGAAACGCTGATAGATTGCCGACTATCTGATCAATAGCATCAGTCGAATTCTGTCTGTGTAACAACGCAGGAACGCCTGCCAGTTTTTCGTCTAGCAGATCTAGCGCTTGCTGCACAGAGCTTTGTGTTTCAGATTCGAGTACCAGAACCACGCCTTGTTCGGCAGCGCCTTGTGCTGCCCGTAAGGCTTGCTGATGAGCTTGTGTAGTCGATGAAGAAGGCACCAGCTCGGATAGACTGGTTGCGACGGTAAACCCTTTATCTGCGAATGTCTGAAATGCGTTGAGTGTGATAAATCCGATAATCACACACAGCAACGCCCGTGATATCAGTACTGTATAGAGCGTGCTTTTCACCGGTCGCGATCTAGTGGTGTTGCCACGTAATTGGTCGGTTGTATCAGTATCGAACAGTTGGGCTGAGGCTGCTGGCTGAATTGCCGACAGGTGCTGAGATCACTGGTTGTGAAGGGTGCAATATTGTCAATTGATATAACAACGTCGCCCATGGAAGGGGCTTGTATGGTGATACGAACGGTATCAAGCTCTTGTTGCACAATCAGTTGTGTCAGTCTTTTTTTCACCGAACGATTCTTGGGCAGTAAGATCAGCTTGCCGGGCGACTCAGCGTCACTGATCAGATCAAAATCTTTAGCCAAAGCGGTTGTGTCGCCGCTGAGAAAATTGAGTAACAAGGTGGCTGTTCGTGAGTCTGCAATGCCGTGAAGCTGGGTGACTCGGGCATTACTACGAACACGGAAGTTCAGTTTCTGCGATGTATACACTCGTGAGTCGGCAATCGGTTTGCGTACTTCCCATAACAAGCCCCTGTTGCAGGAAAACAGGAAGCTACCGGTTGATACCAGAGGATTTTCCAGTTCCTGCAGGTGACGTTCCTGTTTAAAGTCACCGGTGTATTGGCATGGCCGGGAATCTTCGTCGTTAGTATTTTCTGGGTCCACATTCAGGGGCGGCAATACCAACCCTGCGGCCATGATATCTACACTTGCCAACATCAATATGGCGACGATCCCTTGACGTGGCTTAACGATTAGCTGCCAGAGCATCTTCAACTTTGTCTATTAGAATTTGTGGGCTCTCATCGAGCATTGTGCGTGATGAGAGCGAGACAGCCACCTGACGCGTAACCGCTTTGGTCAGGCGCACACCGGTACTTGCATCAATAATGTCGTACTGTATCTTCAGCCAGTTTTGCCATTCCTTCAATCGTGAAACGACAATAATCTGCTGTTCGAATTCTATCGGGCGTACGTAGCGCAGCTTCATATCCACTACAGGAAAAAAGAATCCTGAAGCCTCCATGGCCTTATAGTTGTAGCCAATTATGTCAAGCAACTGGCACCGAGCGACCTCCAGATATCGAGGGTAGTTTCCATGCCAGACTATCCGGAACATATCGACATCCTGAAACGGAATCTGCATGGCTGTTCTGGATTCGAGCATTAGATCGTCAGCTCAGCTTGTGCTGTCATTCAGGACACTCAGAGTCACAAGAACCACATCCTCGATCGTTCTCGCCTCTCTGAATTTCTCTGCCGGTATGGGTTTGCCGGTCTTGTTTCGCAGCTCGATAATCATGTTGACCGCATCAATGCTATCGATATCGAGATCTTCGTACAAGCGTGCCTCTGGGACGATCGCTGAGGCATCAAGCTCGAATAGTTTGTCAGCCGTCTCTTTGAGCTGTTGATAAATATCGTCTTCGGTGTAGGCCATTGAACTATAGATTTGTCGTTGAATTCGGCTACGGAACCCGTGTCCCTTGCCTGATAGCCAGTCTAGCTGGCCCGTTGACGTTCAACCTGGATTGTTTGTTCCGGGTGGAGCTGCCGAGTTTTGATGACGCCAATTTCCTGTCTGTAAAAGGCTACCAGTGCTGAGGTCAGCTGGCGTGCTTGCAAGGTGACTGGACTGTCGGCTTGCACGATATCAGGACTGACTAATGGGCGGTAGCTTGAGATGTCAACTTTTACGACGGAGTCTGGAATTACACGCCATTTTTCACCTTTTTGTAAGGTTCTTGGCTGAATACTTAAGACTACAGGGACAATAGGACAGCCGGTACTCAGGGCAATATTGGCTGCGCCACGTTTGAAATCCAGCTGCTCGTCATAGGAATTGCGTGTGCCTTCAGGGAATATCAACAGGTTTTTACCGGCAGCCAGTGCTTCAGCTGCATCGCTCAAGAGCGTCTCCGAGCTATTCGGGATATACCCGGCAAGTTTCACGATGTAGCGGGTGAAGGGGTTTGTCAGAAGCTCGACCTTCACAATGCAGCAGATATACGGGCTCTCAGCCAGAATAAACAGCGCATCGACAAGTGTTATGTGATTTGCAACAATCAGGTGCCCCCGAAAGCAGGACAATTTTGGACCTTCGCGGGTGTAGACCATGAGCCCCATCACTTCCACCGCTTTGACATAGAATGCGCAAAGATGGGAAATTGACGCCATTAGCCAGCGATGCTTCACACTTTTTGCTACGGGCAGCAATCTGACAGGTAGTACAAATATAAGGGTTAGCGTGCAGATCCCAACACCGAAAACAACTGTTCCGATGCCTGTTGCGATCCATCGCCAAAATTTGTTCACACGCTTGTTCATGGGGTACGCTGGCGCTTGACAGGCCGCAAAGTTGGGGGCCTGACGATGGGGCTAAATCTAAAATTAATGGTAGCACACTGGCTGATTGCCTTTTGGCGTGCCCGTCAGGGTTTACGCGTAATGAATGCTGGTAGGTTCACCGGCATTGGTGGTCGCGATGAGCGTTCGAAGCTGGGGTTTTTTACCACTACGTCCCACTTACTGCTTTGTTTGTGCAACAGAGGTCGCCGCGATGGCGATAACGGTTTAAACTTCCCACTATCAGCGGCAATGTGTCGAAAGGCTCGTATAATCGCCAACCAGATTAACACTTAACTATTGGTTTATCCGTGAGCACTCAAACCCCTTTTGAAGTTGAAATAGCCACGATGTTGGTGGAAACGCTGAATCTTGAAGACATCGCGCCTGCCGATATTGCCCCCGAAGAGGGGATGTTTGATGGCGAGCTGGCGTTGGATTCTGTAGATGCACTGGAGTTGGCGCTTGCGATATCTCAACAGTATGGCGTGCAGCTAAAGGCTGACAATGAAACCTCCAAAGCGGCTTTCTACTCGCTTCGGACCCTGTCAGAATTTATACAGACGCATCGTGCGTAGCAGCGGTACGGCGCTTATCTGCCGAGCATCAGGATCACTGCTTGCTTGCGATAAAGGCCAGATGGTATCTGCGGATGAGTATTGTCGGCAGATCAATGGGCTTAAAGAAGCCCTGCCTGATTATCGCTATGCCATTAATATTTGCAGGGAGCGGTACAATTTTCAACGCTCTATGGCGGCAGTTATTGCTGCTGGTCAATGTAATCTGTTGCCGCCTAACCGGCAGAGCGCCACCATTGGCACGTTGCTGAAGGACTATCCGGACTCCTACGTCATTCACGATGCGGACGACACCGAGGTGCCTGATTATCATCATGTGCTCGATTTCAGGCAGCTGAGCGCCTCGCTGTCCGCAGACCGTAAGCTATCGCCGATATCCCCGTTGATCGATGATGCGCAGCTGGCAGCGGTCTCATTCACTTCCGGCTCCACGGGTAAATCCAAACCCAATAACAAGACGTGGGGCATGTTGCGACTCGGCAACCAGATCAACAGCGAGAATATGCTGATCGGTGCGCCACCCGGACTGCAGATGTTGGCAACGGTACCTCCACAACACATGTACGGGTTGGAACTGTCGGTGTTGTTGCCCATGGGTGCTGATGTCTGCGTTCACTCAGGCCAGCCGCTGTTTGCGTTTGATGTGCAGCAGGCCCTTCTGCAGATGCCAGAGCCTCGTTGTCTGGTTAGCACGCCACAGCACTTAAAAGTGCTGTTAGGTAGTGGGCTTGATTTCCCCAGGCTAGAAAGAATATTCAGCGCGACAGCGCCGCTCGACAAAGCGTTGGCTGGCAGGATTGAACAGTGTTTTTCTACACAATTGATTGAAATATACGGGTGTAGTGAAGTAGGTTCGATTGCAAGACGCCGTACAACCACTGATGAGAACTGGACACCTTTCTCTGCCATGCACATCCAAGGTGTCGATGATGTGGCAAGCGTCAAAGCGGATCATATTAATGAAGAATATGTTCTACAGGACAACGTTGTAGTCCAGCCTGACGGCACATTCAGTTTGCACGGAAGGCTCTCTGATCAAATCAATATTGCTGGAAAGCGCGGATCGTTAAACCAGATTAATCACTGCCTACTGGCTATTCCCGGTGTGGACGATGGCGTTGTTTTTGATCCGGATGTAGAGCCTGAAAACGATAAGCCGAAGCGATTGGCAGCGCTTGTGGTTGCAAAAGATCTGGATAAGCAGCGTCTGCTTGCAGGCCTCAGAGAAAATCTGGACCCTGTTTTTCTACCACGACCAATTGTGTTTGTTGACAGTCTGCCACGAAATGAAACGGGCAAACTGTCCAGGCCTGAGCTGTTGGCGTTGTTCAACGAGGCGCGTTAGCGAGGCTTGTTTTACTGGCTGACTTTACTGGCTGAAAAGGCTGCCACAGGCCGCAGCCGTGCTGCGATAGCCGTATTTTTCAGCCCGTTTGTAGCGCGTTGGACTTTCAGCTAGCTAGCCAGACGCTCTTGCAACTCGGGAAGCAATGACTGCGATTCTGAACGTGCTTGCTGCCCGTCAAGATTCATCAAAAGCTCGTTCGCTAACTGATGCAGACAGGCAAGGTTGGCATCCAGCCTTGGTCCAAGCTCATCAGGGCCGAGCTTGTCGGTCAGCTCCCCGTTCAGGCGTTGTAACAAGGATAGGGCTGCATGGTCAAAAAATGCCGCATTGGGTTTGTTAACAGGTTCATCCAGCGCAAGCTGTTGAAACCTGTGTTGCAACTCTTTATGTACTTGCCGGATAGAGGCCAGGGATTCACCACGGCTTGCCAGTAAATCCGTATCTGTAATGGCTTTATTGAAAAACAAAAACCCCAGAACGCCCCAGTAGTAGCAATAGTCCCACACGGTTTTCAATGACATCAATTTGAAATTACCAAAGCCGTTGTATTGATCTTTGTACAGATGCAATGAACTTTCATAGATAGACAGGTAGGTTTGCTGATATACCAGCTGTCGTGTCTGGATGTTTTCACCCGCACTTTGGCGGCGGATCAGATCGGTGATAAACGTGTTTGAGTACGCTATGAAGTCCATTCCGGGCGAATAGAACGGATCAAGGAAGAGTCCGGCTTCTCCCGTGAGTGCCCACTGCTGATTGCTCTTGCGCCTGGAAAACAATTCGGAGCAGCCGTAGGAATAATTTCGCAACCAAGAAAAATCCATTGGTTGCTTGCCGTCAAGGGCTGTGCTGATAGCGTCTGCCAGCTGTGGCTGTTTATCTTTGAGCCAACGTTGTACTCGATCAAACGAGTTGAAATGTTTAACCGGATGCGCATCAGCATCGGCAACAATGCCGACACTTGTGGCACCAGAAGACAGCGGTATTAACCAAACCCAATATCCTTGACCCATGAAGTGATTGGTACTGAGCCAGCGTTCTCCTCGGCAGATACGTTCCTGCCATTCGGCGTTGTCGCTCCAGTCGTCAACACAGATACGTTGATCTACACGAAACCAGGCAGCATTGCCGTGCAGGCCATTGTCGGTTTTCAGGTTCATTTGCTTGCGCAACAGGCCTCGTCGCCCTGTGGCATCGACCACCCATCGTGATTCAATGTGATGATCCTGGTCATTGTGTTGGTACAACACGCTGCCGGTCCCATCGTCGTTAAATGAAACGTTCCTTATTCTGGAGCCGGTGTGGATTACGATGTCAGTGTCTTCAAGCACACTGGCCAGATGATTCTCCAGCAGGCCACGATCGAGCTGATAGCTGGAGACTGGTAAAGAGGTGCTGGCGCCTAGTTCATCAGCATTGGCTATGTCAGTGTTATCACCAAAATAACAGCGCAAGCCGAATTTCTTGAGGTGATGTGCATCCAGGTAGGGTCTGAGCGCGAGGGTGTCAGCCAGATAGTGTGCGCCTATCTCGACGGTTGACTCGCCAACCTTATGGGCTGCCACCGGTACAGGATGGCTGCCAGATTCTATGACCGCGACCTTAAGCCCTGTTGTTTCGATATGAAGTTGTCGTGCCAGACAGAGCCCTGCCAGACCGCCACCCAGAATGACGACGTCGTAGTGGTTCATTGGTCAGCCTCCAGAGGCTGCGAGTGAAGGACTCTTCGCTACTTCGAGCGTCAGGTCCGCTACTAGTGCTTCAGATACTGGCAGATGAGCGTGCCATTGAGTCTGCTCGCAAATTGCCTTGAGAAAGCACAAACTTCGTGCCGCAGGGCTGGTGCCATACAGCGATTCAAGGTGCTCAAAGCCTAGTGTCGGCCACGGAACATTGTCTGAGGGAGCAGGTTCCAGGCACAGCGAAACGGGTCGTTCCCAGTCTGCTGCGGGTGCTGCTGTTTCAGGAACAAAGAGCAAGGCTGCCCCCAGCATTCTCTCGATAGGATGCATTGCGCGCATGGGTTCAGGCATCGCCAGATCGGATACCACCAGTAGTACGGGTACGTTTTCAGTGTTCACTTGCACAAGGGTTTCCACCAGTGCCAGTGAGAAACTGTTGTGCATGCTGGATATGAAGGTTGCAGGCTTTTTGCAGGCCGTACTAATAGACCAGTAGCCGGCAGCGGCGTTGTGAACCGAGTTGTGAAATTTTGTGGGTGACAACATTTTGTCAGGCCCTGCCAGAACTCTGCACATGTAGTCTGTGATGTCGGCATCGCCAATGCCGGATGTGAATACGGACTGTGCGCTCGCAGGGTCTATGTTTGCCATGCGGCAGGCCTGATCCGCAACCTCGACAGCAAGTTTTACCATGAGCGGCGCACGACGACGTTCACGTGGGGGAATACGTTCGGGTTTGGGCAATACATCGTCGGCCGCCGGCAGCTCTGCAGAGCTCAGCAATGCCTGGAATTCTGCCATGTTTGAAAACCCCGGGCCCCACATCCCGACACCTGCCAAAGTTGCGCGCATCAGTGCATCACCCGGCTAAATACCAATGAGCAGTTGTTTCCACCAAATCCAAAAGAGTTAACCATTGCGTGATCGTAGTGCTGTTCGATGTTGTTTTTGAGTATTGGAAAGGCTAGTGCGTCATCCGGCTCTTCCAGGTTAAGAGTACCGGGCACAAATCCTTCCTTTAAGGATTGCAAAGCGACAATAGCGCCTGCGATGCCAGCGGCACCCAATGTATGTCCGGTCCAGCCTTTTGTTGATGAGACTAGCGTCTCGGGGTTGAACAAAGAAGCTAGCGCTCTGGTCTCTGCCAGATCATTTGCAGGTGTTGCTGTGCCGTGCAAACTAACGTAGCCGATATCATCAGGTGCTAGCCCGCTCGTGCCAAGTGCTGCATACATGGCGGAGGCCGCACCTTGCCCGTCCGGATGGGGCTGGGCCATGTGGAAAGCATCGGATGATTCGCCGATGCCGGTGAGTGCCATTGAGCCATCGTGTTCAGCGCTGGCATCTTCGGGTCTGACCAGCAATGCAAAGCCTGCAGCTTCGCCAATATTAATTCCGCAGCGGTGTCGGTCAAACGGTTTGCATTGTTCGGGTGAAATCAGCTCGAGCGATGCAAATCCGTGCAGGATGCTAAGGCACAGTGAATCGACGCCTCCGACCACAACGGCATCGACCAAGCCGCAACCAAGCCAGCGACTGGCCGCGGCAAATACTTTGCTACTTGATGAACAGGCAGTGCTGATAGTCATTGATGGTCCGCTGATACCCAGACGCTGGGCCACGTAGTGTCCCGGAGCATGCGGATTATGCACATCGGCTTGTTGGTAGAGAGCCGGCATGTGGTCGAGTTCGTCCAGTTGTGCGTAGCCCGACTCGGTTTTGCCTACCGATGAGGTGCTGGTGCCCAGAACAATGCCAACACGTGTTGGTCCGAAGCGCTCTACGCAGCCGTATACAGCGTCCGCAAAACCATCTTGTACAAGAGCAAGGTCCGATAAACGATTGTTGCGGCTATCCAGATGTTGGAGGGCGCTGGGTAACGTGTGACCCTCAATGGCGCCCACGCGTCCGATCCATGTGTCCAGGTGGGAGTCGGCGTAGTTATTTCGTTGCAGGCCCGATGTTCTTTTCTGAAGAGACTGAGTGAGCGGATGCAGTCCCATGCCGCAAGCACTGGTTAGGGTATAGCTTGCAATCCTGACGTCCATTTGTGATTGTCCTGAGGTGCTTGGAGCGGCTAGTATAATCCGGCGGCGATTCCTGATACGAATCCATTTGATACCGGTATGAATTACGATAGGTGTCAAATGACAGATCAGCATGCCTGCCGAACTACCTTATTTGTCCAACAACCCCACTAAATGAGACTTGAGCGTCATGAGTACTACTAAGGATGTTGAAAACTGGGTGCTCGTCACAGGATCGAGCCGGGGAATTGGCAAAAGTATCGCGCTGGCTCTGGCGGCTGCCGGCTATGGGATAGTCGTGCACTACGTTCACAGCAAAGAACGGGCGCTTGAGGTAACCCGGGAGATTGCCGATCTTGGTATGCCTGCTCGACTACTGCAGTTTGACGTTTCTGACCGGGAGGCAACACGCACCGTGTTGGAGCAGGATATAAAAGATCATGGCGTTTACTACGGTGTGGTGTGCAACGCAGGTATCACGGCAGACGGGATTTTTCCCATGTTAGGGGGTGAGGAGTGGGACAGTGTCATTCACACAAATCTGGATTCCTTCTACAATGTGCTGCATCCACTGGTCATGCCGTTGATCAAATCGCGCAAAGCTCGACGCATTGTCACGATAGCTTCAGTGTCAGGCATTATTGGTAATCGCGGGCAGGTGAATTACAGTGCTGCAAAAGCCGGCATCATTGGCGCAACAAAAGCACTGGCCACAGAGCTTGCCTCTCGCAAGATTACTGTGAACTGTGTGGCACCTGGACTGATAGAAACCGACATGGTGAAAGACCTACCCATGGAGCAAATGCTTCAGGCCATACCGGCTGGTCGTGCGGGTAAACCCGAAGAGGTGGCGGCAGTAGTCCGGTTTTTGATGTCATCAGATGCCTCCTACGTGACGCGTCAGGTGATTGCCGTTAATGGCGGTCTGTGCTGAACCTGCCATTCTCTAAAACGCTCATTGCTATTCCTGACGTTGGTGAGGCTTGTGCAGTGGTACTGGCCGACGTATCAAAGGATGTTATTGCACCGTCTGATGCACAACGGATACTGAGCCGCTCAGAGACCGATCGCGCTGCGAAATGTCGTACCCCTGCTCGTCGTCATCGTTATGTTCAGTGTCATGCGTTATTACGAAGATTGCTGGCTGAGAGAACCGGCCTGGACGCCGCTGACATGGTCTTTAGCAAAGGGGAGTTTGGTAAACCATTGTTAGCGGGCGAAGCCGCTGGATCAGGGATCACTTTCAATATATCGCACTCCGGTTCGTTTGCTGTTGTTGCTATCGGTCGCGACGTGGATATTGGTGTGGATATCGAGATGATAAAACCCGGGAGGGATTTTCTGGGTATTGTTGATCACTTTTTTTCGTCATCAGAAAGCTGCGCGATTCGAGCATTGCCTCATGCAGAACAAGAGGCAGCTTTCTACACGTGTTGGTGTAGAAAAGAGTCTTTCATAAAGGCTACTGGCTGCGGGTTGCAGATGCCTTTGAATGGTTTTGCTGTAAGTGTCGAACCACAGGCCCGTGCAAAACTACTCTGGGTGGATGGTCAGACGCACCATTGCAAAGATTGGCAGATGCACACTCTGCCAACACCCCCGGGGTATGTTGGTGCTTTGACCTTGAGTGCCAATAGAATGCGCTCGCAACTCCATACAATGCAAAATGAGGTTTATGGTTGTTGATGAGCAAGACGTCGTTTGAAAAAATACCTGACGATTAATTCCCCGACTATGAGTACGCCCATTAACAGGTATGACACCAGTCCATTGTAGAGTAGCCAGATGCTCATGTTCCCCGAGACGGCGGTCAGGGTTGAGATGATGACACTGATGACAAAGAAGCCAGTCCATACGGCTGTCAACACGCGCAAATACCCAAGGTTATGGGGGCCGACATCCATATTGCGTTTGCGTGCAATGGTTTCAATGAGTGATTGTTCCCTGAACAGGCTCTGACCAAACACGATCAAAAGCGCTGTGTTCAGCAATACTGGGTAAAACATAAGGCTTTGGGTGCCCCCGCGCAAGCTCCACTGGAGTAGGCCAAGCACGATAACGCCTGATAGCGCACCCAGTTTCCAATGACGTGCAAGCTCACTGGTAAAGACCCGCAGCAATACAATAGCGGCAAGAAAGCCTGCTAGAAAAGCGGGTGATATGTGCGCCGTGCCAAAGTAGATGACAAACGGGTATGACAGCGCAAGAGCGATGGCCAGCAAACGAAACACACGGTGATCCTGTTGTTACAAGCGCTTGTTTATGCCCTGATCATCCTTTCAAGTCAACCAAGATTTAATGCGCATGGCACTCAAGACGAGCTTTGCTGGGCAATTCTGGGTGCTGTGAGAAAAATGTTTCGTTTTTATTGATGAAAGTTGTCAAGAAATTGAGCCTCGTTCGTTTAGCTGTGTATGTCGATACAAGCCATACAGGCCTGTTCAAAGCTAATCTGGTAACAAGGATATCGTAATGTATAAATTGCCCGCACTGCTCGTTCTGTCATCGCTTGCGTTAACAGGTTGTCTAGAGCAAGAGTCCTCCACTGACACGCAGCAAAATGGTGTCTTGCAGCAGAATTCCACTGACAATCCTTTTGCACCACTAACCAGTGAGCCTCAGGAAGTTCCCAATGACCCACCTTTTTTGCCTGAGACAACAGAGACTGCTGAGACAACAGAAATACCTGAGACACAGCCACCGTTCATTCCTCCGACCACTGGTGGTCTCGATACTAGTGCACTCTTCAACGGAGTCTCTGAGGCGCAAACTGACTCCCTGTGGGTTTGCATAGATTCATCCGTCGGATTTGCTGACGAGTTGGCGTTGTTTGCCTTTTATTCCGATGGCAGCGGAATTGCTGGAGATGATGTTGACCTTTTTCCTATCAACTGGCAAAGCTCAGGTGCTTATCTTGAAATTTTCTCAGAGGGAACTTATCTGGCTCAGTTTGACAATGTATCGATCAATCGCCCCGCTGGAACGCTGGATATGACGTACATTTCCGCGTTTGGTGATACAGGTACTCTTGCCTGTGGGTTAAGCGAGGATGAGGGTTAAGGGAGTACCCGGAGCAATTCATACCGTGTTAGGTCGAGGGTGCAAGGATGCACCCTTTTTTACGGCGTTGATACTCGCATCAAGTCATGCGTGCTCAGGATCATCCTCTAGCATCCGCGATGACTAGTCATGAAACATCCTAGTGATTCAATATCTTCGACAGGAAATCACGTGCTCTATCGCTTTCCGGGTTACCAAAGAAATCATCCGTAGGCCGGTTTTCTACAATCGCCCCTTCATCCATAAACACCACGCGATCAGCCACCTTCTTGGCAAACCCCATTTCATGGGTGACTACCATCATCGTCATGCCTTCTTTGGCCAGTTCAACCATGACATCCAGCACTTCATTGATCATTTCCGGATCAAGTGCTGAGGTGGGTTCATCGAATAGCATGGCGATAGGATCCATGGCCAGCGATCGTGCAATAGCAACGCGTTGTTGTTGGCCTCCGGATAACTGACTGGGATGCTTGTTGATGTGTTCGGAAATACCCACGCGTTTTATCAACATCTCGGCCTTGCTGACCGCCTCGTCACGACTGCGCTTGAGTACTTTTTCTTGAGCCAGGCATAAGTTTTCCAATACGGTCATGTGCGGATACAGCTCGAAGTGTTGGAACACCATGCCAATGCGCGAGCGCAGTGCTGTCAGGTTGGTTTTTTTAGACGTTACCTCTTGACCGTCCACTTGTATCTGACCTTGTTGCACAGCCTCAAGGCCGTTAACGCATTTGATTAACGTGGACTTGCCAGAACCTGATGGTCCACACACAACCACCACCTGACCCTTGTCAACGGTTGCTGAGCAATCTTTAAGTACTTGAAAATCGCCGTACCATTTACTGATGTTTTGCAGTGCTATCACGTGGCCATCCGTTTGTTGAGGCGTCTAACGTAGAGTGATCCTGAAAAGCAAATCACAAAATACACAAGCGCTGCAAAGAGATACATTTCAACCAGACGCCCCTCTGTTCGAGCAACAATGCTGGAGGCTGTCATAAAATCGCGCAAGCTGACAACAAACACCAGAGATGTATCCTGAAAGAGAATGATCCCTTGCGTCACCAGAATAGGAATCATGTTGCGAAATGCTTGTGGCAGAACAACATAGCGCTGAATCTGCCAGTAGTTTAATCCTGTGGATTGTCCAGCATGCACTTGTCCTTTGCGTACACTTTGAATGCCCGCTCGCATGATCTCTGAATAATAGGCTGCTTCAAAAAGAACAAAAGCAATCAGGGCTGAATAGAAGCTGCCGATGGGCCGCCCAAGCGCCAGTGGGACTAGAAAGTAGAACCAGAATATAACCAAGATCAATGGTACCGAGCGGATCAGATTGACATAGGCTGCAGCGGTCAGTGACAACGGCGCAAAGCCTGACAGACGGGCCAGCGCCAGAAGGGTGCCCAGAACAATGCCGCCAATGATTGATAGAAGCGTAAGCCACAAGCTCAGCATCAACCCTTGGCCAAGAAAGGGAAGTGAATTCGTGATAACACTGAAATCAAATTCACCCATGTCAGGAATCCTTCCCGACAAACCCAGGGATGGCGGTATGTCGTTCCAGCAAATGCATAAGTGCGGTTACGATTAAAGCAATAAAAACATAAATGATGGTTGCTGCTGTGAATGCCTCAAACCCTTGAAATGTGTATTCGGCAATCTGCTGGCTTTGTGCAGTAAGTTCCAGCAAGCCAATGGTCAAGGCCAGTGATGAATTCTTGAAGACAGTCAGAAATTCTGACGTCATGGGTGGAACAATCAATCGAAAGGATATGGGTAGCTGAATATAGCGATAGGACTGGTAGGTGCTAAGTCCGTGGGCGGTAGCGGCAGATTTCAAACCCACCGGGACTGTCTCTATTCCAGCTCGAACCTGCTCAGCAACACGGGATGCTGTGTACAAACCCAGAGCGACAACCGCGGTAACAAACTCGGGGTTGGGCATATCGCGTTTCATCCATCGCCCAATGTCGTCGGGAACAAGCTCTGGTATGGCAAAGTACCAGATAAACATCTGAACCAGAAGTGGAATGTTACGAAATAACTCTACATAGCAAGTGCAGACTAGTCGAATCCATCGATTGGGTACTGTGCGGCCAACCCCCACCAGACAACCAACAGTCATGGCAATGACCCAGCCACATAGTGCTACCGATACCGTCCAGCCAAGGCCGCTGATAAGCCATTGGAGATACTCCTCCTCAAGCAAAACTGCCCAGTTCCAGTTGTAGTTCATTGTGCTAAGTCGCCTGTTGTCACACGATAACCCTGCCCGACTCGTGAATGATTCGAATGGGCAAGGTTACTGTTATTGTAACTCTACTCAGGTAGGCCGCCCAGCATAAAGGCTGTCTTCAGAGTGTCGTCTGCAGGTACACCCAACGGATCGAACCACTTGCTGTAGATATCCAGAATTTCGCCCGAGCGCATCAACGATGCAATAGCTTTTTTGCCGACAAGCTCAAAGGCACTGTCGTCTCTTCGCACCATGATGGCGTACGGGTCAAACGACAGGAAGTCACCAACGACGGTGTAGTCGTCAGGAGATTTACTCTTTGAGATAAGGCCAAACAACAAGATGTGATCGGTGGAATACGCATCAACGCGATCGGTTTCCAGTGACAGCATGCCTTCGGCATGATCACGAACCGGGAGAATTTTTACATCAATTCCCGCAGCTTCCACAGCGGCCTTGACGGCGCGCTCGTTGGTGGTGCCTTGTGCCAATGCAACGGCTTTGCCGTCAAGATCATTGACCGACGTGATGCCACTGTCTTTACGCGTAAGGATCTTGGTGCCTGTGATAAAAGTGGTGGGCAGGTATTCCACTTGTTGTTGACGGGTGAGGTTATTGGTGGTGGAACCGCATTCCAGATCGATAGTACCGTTAGCCATGAGCGCGATACGCGTCTTGGGATTTACGGGTACGTATTTGACTGACAATTCCTTGCCCAGTTCTTCGGATACTGCATCGACGATCTTCATGCACAGATCCATCGAGTAGCCGATGGGCTGCTGGTTTTCGTCAAGATAGGCGAAAGGTACTGATGATTCACGATGACCAATAACGATTTCGCCGCTCTCGGCAATTTTAGCCAATGTGCCGGTCTGATCCTGAGCGTGTGCTGCACCAGCACCCATACCGAGTGCGATTGCTGCTGTGAGTAATAAGCGTTTCATGAAAATGCGTATCTCCTGTTGAATGACCTAACAGTTGTAACGTATTTACGCGCAACGTGATAGTCCAAATATATCGGGATTGCCGAGTAATGCGATGCCGGTCAACTCAAAAACAGTGGCATTCGTCTATAGATCAAAGGTCTCGCGCGTCAGACCGTTGGATTCCATAAATGAGCGTATGCGTTTTATAGCAGCTTCACGCTGTCTGACGACACGCTGGAGGGGTTGTTTTACAATCTTGGCAATATCATTTTGCGACATACCCTGAAAGTAATAACAACGCAGTATCAGTATGTCCGAATCATTGAGCAGTGGTTCGGTGTCTAGGCTGGTCCTTAGAGTTTGCAGTCTGTCGACAGCCTTGTTGCGCACCGCAGCAGTGACATTGTCTGCCCCCAGTATCATTGACAACATCAGTTCAAGCTGTGCGTGGTCAGTCTCGTCTTCAACGCTGGGCGCATCGTTCGCAATTTGAACCAGTGACTCGTCGTGCACATCGGTGGTGACGCTCGGACGGGTACCATCGCACTCTTTTTTCTTGATCATGGTGTCCGTTAGCTCAACGAGCAGTTTAGCGTGAGGGATTGAGTGGCTTGCATCGCTACCGGGCAGGGTATCGCTGTAAGATTTTTCTGCTGACTTTCGGGTGGCCATTGCAATGATTTTGTCGCGTGGCAATTTTTGCAAACACATCCACTCGAACAGATCCTGACCCAATTCACTGAATTCACGCAGCCAGGCGCGTGGTCGCGGATAGCCCAGGCGATTGCGTTTGACGCTAATCAGCTCATTTTTAAAAATAGCGAAAATCATGGCATCGTTGACGCTTTGTTCCGCTGGAATGGCGTTGATCTTTAGCGCAAGATTCTGATGGGCTTCTTCAAACCAGCCTTCCCAATCACCGAAATCTCTGTAACGGCGGGCGACAAATGCTCTTAGACGACTGATCCAGCGATCAGAATATAATTGTTGCAGCAGGTTTTCGCGCAGTACTTCCATGGCTTGAAAATGCCGTCCCTATTGACTTGCCGAAATCACGGTTGAGGCGATGTTACACAACGCCTCAGTTGATTGCACGCTCAACACGCTTAGGCTTTGACCCAGTAGTTGGCTATTAGCAATCGTTGTCTGTCCTATCAGGCTTTGATAGAGCGCATATTGGTCAGACCAGAATTCGTCATCGAATAGGGGCGAATCCGTCGCCGTTGAAGCCACTGTTTGACAGGCTGCCACATTCATTATTGCCCATTGACCTAATTGCGTAAATTCCTCGGCAACCGCCACACAATGTTCTGAATCAATGGCCTGATCGCAATTCACGGGTTCATCGGATAATTCAGACAATAGGGCTTGCCATGCTTCACTGGTACTTTGGCCGGTATCATTGTCACGTACCAGTTGCTGGTTGAACTGCAGCATGCCCGATTGCAGGTAACCACGTTCCACATCATTGACAGATAGCTCATCAAACAGTCCACCAAGACCTCGGGTGCTGCGGGCAGCCGGTGGAGAACCTGTCAGAGAACTGCGTGATTGTATATAGGTATCCATGCTGCGATCCATCTGTTGTTGCAACGTGGGTGCCTGTCCCGTGTTCAGTAGCGGCACCACCAACACCGCCACTAAGATGGCGGCAAACGCACCACCGTATACAGGCAGTGGTTGCTGGAATAATCCTGCCAGTAGTGAACGAATCTTTGAGACCATCGAGTCGTTGGATGGTGTTGCCGGGCGCACAGGGGGCGAGGAGTAGGGACTTGCCTTATCGGTATTGGTTGTTGACTGAGCCGCGTCATCAGGGGTCGTTGCTGTATTGGCTAAAAGGGCTTCCTCTTCAACCCAGCTTTGAGCTTCAACGACATCCAGCCATTGCTGAAAACAGGCAGGATCATTGGCAATATGACTGAGCACTTGTTCCGAGCGCAGCGGTGCAAGTGTGCCTTCATGCCAGGCCGTTAGCTCATGCCACTGCGGTGCCTCGCCATGCGGTTGATTGCCGCACAGGCTGATTGCCGCATAGGCCAGTCCATTGTCGTCCAGATTGTCGTCCGGTTCGTCAGTGTTCATGATTATCGTTTGATCTATTGGGCAGGAGTCGAAACAATACGTATTGTGGCTGCACTGTACGTTAACTCGTTGTTGTCCAGTGTGTCGACGAGGTTCGCTAGCGAAGGATGATCAAAAGCAATAGTGTCCAGACTAGCCAGTTGTCTCAGCGCGGGCCCCAAGTTATGGTCTGGTGCAAGTGTATAGAGTAATACTGTGTCGGTTCCCCAGGGAGGGGTCACCTGCAGAGGCTGTTCGCTTTCACTGGGGATACGAAGTGTTTTCAGTGCAGGTAAGACAAATTGTTGTTCCTGTTCGCTCACAGGATAAAGCAGTGACAATTGGCTTTGGGCATCCAGAAGTAGCATCACAAGGCTTGCCGGTGTCTTGTTGGCAATAGTAAAGTAGATGTATTCGCCCTGTGTGACTGAATTACCAGCCATCGGATGTCGAAAGCTGACTTGAAGAGCGCCTTGTTCATTAATCAGATCTTGGTGCATTCGTCTCTTGAGCCACTGGCGACCTGATAACCATTGCGACAACTCGCCGTCCGCAATCTGTTCTGGTAGTGCGGTGATCAGTTGTCCGTCTGAGCCATAGGCATTGACCATGGACAAGGCGTCTTTTGCAAAATACACGTCTGGTGATGTTGCCTGTTCCACTGATTGATGCGCTAGAACGCCGTTTGGCAGTAGTGCTTTAAGCGCTAGTTCGGTGTCGTTGAGTGACTCGGTATCCACGATGAGTGCGTCTGTGAATGCTGGCTCGTTCGCAGCATTGTAGCGATGATCCACGGCCAGCAATTGCGGTACATTGAGAATGGTTCTGGCCATGAGTTGGTTGTTGGTATCGCTTCTGGCAGGCAGGGATACAGGCGTGTGTCCACAAACCTTGCACCAGACATTGAACTGATTAACAGTGCGGTTGAACAAGGTATTGAAACTCAGGCCATCGAATTCGCTTTGTGGTAACCATAGCGCTCGTAGGAGTGAGTCAGTAAATCCCCCGTGAGGCTTGCCATCGATACTGGTGACATTACCAGCTGCAATGTCGGCTGCTGAAAAATCAACAGCGTACTGATCTTCAGCTGCTGCTCCAAAGAAGACAGTATTTTTATAGGTAAAATTGTTGTCATCAGTACTTTGGAGCGAACGGCTGCGCGAGATTGTTGCAGCATTTGCAGGGGCAGATGCATCACCTCCGGCTTTCTCAGGCGAAGCGGGTAGCCATAAGCTCAAGTCAATCTGGCGTCTGGCTGCAGGGCGGTAGACAGCATTCGCATCGCGGGCAGCATTGCCGGAAAAGCAGGCATCAAAAATGACCAGAACGTTGCGATGCTCGTCCAGTGCTTCAAGTCTAGGCTTGATGTCGTAGCGTCCCACGATAAGGCCATCCTGCACAGAGTCAGACAAGGACTCTCTGTTGAGTTTGTCGGGGTTGAAATCGCTGCCAACAATGGCACCGCTCCCATCAGGCAGATTCAGTCGTGCGCCCAGGTCTTGATCACTTGCGCTGGTGCCATGCCCTGAATAATAAATCACGATATCGTCGCCTTCGGATGTGTTCGACTCAAGTGCATCAATAGCCTGCAGAATGGCACGTTCGGTTGCTTGGGCATCCAGCAGCGATGTGATATCAGATTCGTTGAACCCCCATTGCTTGACTAATACATCGCGCAGCGCAGCCACATCATGGACAGGGCCCTCCAGATCAGGAATACGTGAGTCTGAATAGTCGGATACACCGATAAGCAGTGCGTGTTGCCCCGCCAAACTGCACACTGGAAACAGTAATAGGGCAAAGCGAAGCAAGGTGCGTATGCGCAGAAACATGATTGGCAGATTCGTAGTCGTTTTCGAGTCAATCACAAAACAATAGTGATGGGGTCAATACTACTGAGTTGCTGGCGTTTATGCAGGGGTGTTGTTGTTATGCAGGCCATGCTTTGAGTCCGTGGGTAAAGGCTGTCTGTGCAATAGCGCCTGTCGCCAGATTGCCAGTGTGAGCATCAGTAGTAACATCATAAAGCCGCTAGAGCCTGCCACCAGTAAGTTCGTGGTTTCTTCGGTGCCTGAGGATTCGCTCACCACGGGACCAGTCGCTGAGTCATTGGCGGGAACAGGTTTTCCGGTAGGCGGACTGTCAGGGCCTTCAAGCGCGGATCCTGTTGTGCTTCGAAGCCAGTCGGAAAAGGCTGCAACTCGGGTATAGACACCGGGTGCCTGCGCGTTCGCACATCCAAATCCCCAGCTGACAACGCCGGTAAGTACATTGGTGGTGAGAGCTGGATCAAAGCGATAGAGCGGTCCACCTGAATCTCCCTGACACGAGTCCACACCGCCATCACGAGTTCCTGCGCATAGGTTGCGTGAGTCCACCTGTCCGGAATACACGGGGAACATTGTTCCGCATTGATCTCCTGGAACCATGTTGACAACAGCAGCTTGCAAGACGCTGGTGAAGAATTGAGATTGGAATTCACTGCCTTCATTCAAGGCGCCCCAGCCCGTAATCAGCGCTTCGTCATTAAATGCGATGGGTACCGTGTTAATGCTAGCGGGTTCCACAAGCGCATCGTATTCGAGCTGCAGCAAGGCGATATCATTACGCGTATCGCTATCGTTGTAGTCTGGGTGCGCGATGACACGAGTGATTCCTATCGGTTGATTGACTGGAGCTTCCAGGTCAGTTGTTCCCATCAATACGCTGATTTCATGGGTGGGTATGAGCTGGCCGTTCTGACTAATACAGTGGGCCGCGGTGACCACCCAGCGAGCGCTGATGACTGTGCCGCCACAAAACTGGGCCTGAAAGTAGGATCCGGTTTGCGCGAGTAAGTCATTGCTTATCAGTGCAACGGTGGCGGGTGCGGTGCGAATATCAACATTAATGCCACCAACAATGCGGGTTTGTGCTGGAGTATCAATCGCCTCCTGTGCATCTGCTGTGTTTGTAGCAATGACAAGTGTGATGGCAAGCGCCAGTTGGTTGGTCCATGTTTTCATGTAGCTTCAGTTCCGTGTTTATCCAATGTGGGTGGGTATGCCCAGTACTGTGATAAACGCACCTGTCACTATTTTTTAACAAAGTGCTTGCAAAAACAAAAAATAGATCACGTGTAGACGAGAGAATCCGATGCGCCGTGTATTATTGCTGGCAGGAAGCCCATCCAGCGACGTTCGTACACACGCCCTACCACGGAAGACATTTGCACATGTTTCGAATAGCCCGTTCCGTCATCATTTGCACAGCACTTGCCACGGGTGGGTCCGCCAGTGCTCAGGATCTTTTCAGCTCAACCAATTCGGCCGAGCACAGCTACAGCTACCTGGAAGTGCAGTATCTGCTTGACACTGAGGCAAGCCCGCCTGTGTTGGCCACGCTGCTGGTAGATTTGACGGAGGGTTGGTCGTTCAAGGCTGAATTTCGGAATCAGGACTTTGGCGACGCCTCCGAAGATCTGGGTCTGGACCAGCAGTTACTGGAGCTGGGTATTGACCCAGGCACGGTGAATGTAGAAGCCGAGGTTGAATCTCGCTGGATATCTGCAGGGATTCTTTACTACCGGTCTTTGGCAGCCTTTGACCAGACAGACTGGATTGCAGGTGCCATGTACGGCGAAGTTGATGTCTCTATCGAGTACAGAATTCAACTGGATCCTGACTTTTTACCGTTCGTGTCGCGTGAAACTCTAGACTTCAATTTTCAGGAGTTCTATATAGGACTACGTCGCACGTTTACACCGAAGCTTGAGGGTGAAGCCACTATCAACCGGTTTAGATCAGACCTGTTTAGTGAGACTACCGCAGATATAAGGCTTGTTTATCGGGTTGGTGAGGCGTTGGATATCGCGTTGTCTGGCAATGAGCTAACAGGGGACGACGAATTTTATGGTGTCGGGCTTCGGTATACCTGGTAGTGCTGCCACAACGTTCTTGAAAACAGGCAAGGGTTGTGAAGATACCCGCGTTATCGATTATCGCTTCGTTATCGATTTATTGAGACTTGCGCAACACCAGTCTGAATCCTGTCATTGAAGCACGATTGGTAATGTCGCTTCGGCTACGGCTGCTAAGTCTGGCACGATTAGCAGCGCTATCCCATCCGCCTCCTCGTAATACACGTGTGTCCCCAGAGCCTTTTGTGTTGGCGTTGCCGTCTCGTGGTGTGCCTGACAGGTCATCCGCCCAGACGTCGGCTACCCACTCCCAAAGGTTGCCTTGCATGTCGAACAAACCAAAGTCGTTCGCCACAAACGAGGCAGTGGGTGCGCTAAACCAATATCTGTCATTGCAATTAATTCGATTTGACCATTTAGAGCCTGAGGGTGATTTGGTGTTGTCTGCTACATTCGCAATGGTGCAGAGCCTGCTGGCCGATGCCGCGTGGCCGAAGACGCCTTGAGAATTGCCACGTGCCGCAAACTCCCATTCGGACTCGCTGGGCAAGGCATAAGGGCGCCCGGTTTGTTGCGCTAGCCACTGCGTATAGTTGTTAGCATCGTTCCAGCTTATACAGCTCACCGGATGCTCTGGTGTTTGTGAGTATCCAGGGTTTTTCCAGCTTTTCGTCTTATCCCATTTCCAACGTGCCGCAGAACGGCTGATGCCGCCGCTATCGCTCCAGACGAAGCAGCCAGAATTGTTTCCCGCATTTTTTTCAGCATCGGTTGTGTAACCGGTGCCAGTGACGAACTCGTCGAACTGAGCGACGGTGACTTCGGTCAGCGACATCGAGAATGTGGAGACAGTAACGCTGTGCCGAGGTTTTTCAAAGGCCGCGCAAGCGTCATCTGTTTTGGTACAGCCCATGGTGTAGCGTCCGCCCGTGATGGTCGTCATTTGTGGTTCAGTTATCGATTGATTCTTCAGCACGATGTCGATGTCGGTGGCATCCTTGTCGAGCAGGATGTTCTGACGGTAAGGCGCATAGCCTGGTCGAGTGACATACAGATCGTATGATCGAGCCTTGTCCAGAGCGATACCTGCCTGATATTTTTCGACGATGTTCATGATGCGAATTCGGGCATCAGGCGGGTCGACGTTGACGGTCAATGTGGCTTTGGCTACGTTGCGGGGAGCACGGCGTGTGGGTGGGCTATTGTCCTGTTCGAGTATGGCGTCTGAGCGGTTATCAGCGCGCGCGTTTTCAGTGTCTAAAGGCCGCTTGGAAAGCCTGGTAACGTTCGTTGTGTCGAGCATGGCAAGGGGCTCGTTTTCGAGTAATCGCTCCGAGCGACTCTCTTGCGCTGCCGGCTGAACAGGCGCGGGCACCTCAGGTGTAGGCGCTGCCGGCACAGCCAGATTATTCACAGCGCTGCGAGTGGCCAGCTGGGGGGCGGTGTCAGGTTTGGGTGAAAAATAATAATCTTTCAGCAACGAGCTGCTCTCCCAGGGTACTTGCTTGCCCTGCGTGAGTTTTACAACAGCTGCACGTGTGCGCCGTATGGTCTCAGTCAGGCTCAGACCTTTGGTGCGAAGCTGCTCTAGCAGTGCTCCGGTGAACACGCCGTTTCTGCCGTCACCATCTGCCGCCACTGAGCCGGGTGCAGTCGCGTACACCACCAGAGAGCCGATGGGTGCCTCGACGCGTGCCAAGCCTCGGTTAGCACTTCGAAATCGACTTGGGAAAGGGTTATTGCGACAGGCATCGAGTATGACAAGATTTAGCGCGTTGCCTGCCGATTCCATCTTTGCCAACACGCTGCGCACATCGACTGACTCGTAGGGCACCTCGTCCTCTTCGTTCATGGGCGTGTCGGTCGGGATCAGATAATTAGCGCCGTCGATCTGCATGCCGTGACCAGCGTAGTAGAACAGGCCAACGCCGCGCTGGCGTTTCAGTTCGCGACCAAATTCGCGGATGGCGCTACCCATTTCCCGTCGGTTGGCATCGGTGTGCAACATGACCGTGAAGCCCAGATTCTCAAGCACATCGGCCATGTCAGCAGCATCGTTAATCGGGTTGCTTAGTGGGGAATCGGCATACTGCCCGTTGCCAATGACCAGTGCCAGCTTGTGCTCCTGAGCCATCAGGAGGCCTGGCAGCAGCATTAGCAGCAAAAAACACAGGATGTTGTAAGGCGTCTTGATCATATCCCTGGTGGTGACGTTGTATTTGGCCACGTTCGTTGCAGCAAACCATTGCTCGCGTGGTACTTGTAGATTAACGCACTGGATATTTAATTTTGACCAAATACGTAAAGTTGTGCACCTCGTCAGTTGATCGTGTGCCTGTTAGTGCGGTCGAGCAGCGATTTGATCATCAAGCCAGCGATGCACCAGGTCTACAACCCGTCTATCCACCTCTTCTATTGAAAGCTTGAGGTAGTGCTGTATAGAGGCCTTGTCTGGATCTGGTCGCAGGATGTGAGTCAGATCGCTCAACATATGAGTTTCTACAGGACTTGTTATGAGTGCGGCAATCTTTTCGACATCTCCAGGTAGGCACTGAAGATCCTTCTGAGCGCCGATAATCAGCGTCGGTACGTTGACTGCGCTGTGAATTGCACCGGCATCAAGGTTGACCATCTCGCGGATCCATTTTGCATTGATGACCTGTTTACGAATTTTGAGCGTGTCGCGGCGGGATTTTCTGATTTTCTGAACAAGCTTTTTTTGCTTTTTTATCTGATCTCCGCTCAGGAGAAGAAAAAAGCGAATGAGCTTGCCCTTGAAGCCTTCAAGTTCGGCGATCTCTCGCAAACCGTTTTCGGCCTGTCGGCGAATGATATTTTCAAAGTCTTCAATAAACGGCGTGAGTAAAATCTGGCCCTGTACGAATGGGTTGGCGGTACAGAGCTGTGGTGCGATAATGCTGCCTTCACCATGGCCTAGAATGAACGCAGGCGCTCCAGCAACTGGCGAGCTCTTGTGCAAGTACTCAAGCCAGACCTGAGCATCCGCGACCAGATCAGAGTGCCCTGCTTTGTCAAAGCTGCCTTTACTCAGCCCACAACCGCGTTTATCAAATCGTAAGCTGGCGATGCCGTGCGCAGCCAGATAGTTGGCAATATCGTTAGAGATGTTCAGTTGTACCTGAACCGAGTTCTGGTTTCTGTCCAGTGGACCGCTGTCTGGTAACAGCAGCACAGCCGCTTTTACTGCACTCTGTTGGCTCCATGGCTGGCTTGAATCAGTGCCTTCGGGAAGGGTCAGGGTGGCGTGAAAAGGATCTTTGGCAATGTCCAGCTCCACGCTTTGCTCGATAGGAACAGGTTCACTCATGACAGGCACTCAATTGTTTGAAGCTCCGCATATTAGCGGACTGGTATGTGCGATGCTGCTAAACTGGTAAAGATGCGTGTGGAAAGGTACTCTTGCGTCGCATAACCGGGTACCGAGTGTACGATGAAACCTCAATTTTTAGCGGTTCTCTTTGCCGATGTGACGGAAAGCACGCGGCTTTATCAGACCCACGGCGATATCAGCGCGCATAAAAGCATCAGCCAGTCGTTGCTCTGCATGAAATCGGCGATAGAAGCTCACGGGGGCGCATTACTGCGAACCGTCGGAGATTCCTCATTGGCTAGTTTTAACGACTGCGATGCAGCCTGTGCGGCGGCGGTGGACATTCAGCTGGGACACGCGACGTTGCCCTTGTCGGTGCGCATCGGCTTCCACTTTGGCGAGGTTATTCCCGACGCTGGTGATGTGTATGGCAACGCTGTAAATCTTGCGGCCAGAGTGGCCGCATTTGCCGAAGCTGATGAAATTTGTACCACTGAAGAGGCGATCGCCAGATTGTCGTTAAAGCACCGCACAAACACGCACTATCTGGACAATGTGGCGTTCAAGGGAGTCTCGGCTCCGATGCCGGTGTACCGTGTCAATTGGAAAACCGACAGTGCACATACTGTGATTATTACCGGGGTGCCCGAACACGAGCGATATCAGCATGCCGGTGTGCTCAAGCTAACCATTGACAGCCGGCGGCTGGTCGTAAATTCCGAGCGTCCCAACGTAAGCTTTGGACGTTCCGAGGACAACGATGTGGTCGTCGACTCTGCCCTGGCATCACGCAATCATGCATCGATAGAGTTGCTCAGAGGGCGGTACGTGCTGCACGACTCAAGCACCAACGGCACTTACGTTCTCAAGCCTGGCGCACCGGCCGAATTTGTCAGAAGAGAATCCATTGCGCTTGATCGTTCAGGCAGCATCGGTTTAGGGTTTAATCCCGAAGATGATTCAGCGCACGTAATTACCTACTGTACGGAGCTGGACTAAAGGATTCTAATGTTCGGTGTTCTGGTACGTGGGTGACGTTATTTTGTCGCAAAATTGCATGTAACATTACAAATTTGAAAAATGATACGCTGCATGAATCGTATCAGCGCACTGGTTGTCCACTAGAACTAATAAAACGCTATCGTAGCGGTTTGCCACGTCGTAGAGCGCGCCGCTAGAGCGTAGTCTTGACCTTGCGTTTTACCAACTCACGTACCAGATAGTCATGGTTATTACATCTATGAAGACATCATTTGCAGTGCAATTCAGAGCGTTATCGGTCGCGATACTGGCGCTGGGTCTGTCATCGTGCAGCTCCACCGGCTCGAAGGCACCGTGGAGTGATTCTTCTTCCACTGACTACACGCTGATATCACAAAACCTTATTGATGCTGTTGCTCAGTACCCTGAGCTAGATCCGCGACTGGCTACTGTTCAGGTAGCTGATCCCGACAACGCTTTTGAACGTCAAGTACAAAAAGACTTGACTGATCTGGGTTACAAGCTAGAGCGTGATGGTGGCGATGATGCTGCTAACATCGTCAGCGCCTCGATTGGTGCTGCTGATATAGACGATGTTAATTCATCGTTATATACACTTAGCGTCGGTGATCTTACCGCTGAGCGTCATTACGCTCAGGTTGATGGCAACGTTACGCCCACTAGCGAGCTGGTTATTCGAGGTGCTCAGGCTCGTGCTGTGAATGTGGACGACAGTGCTTTTGAAGGCGTTGATGCGACACTCACCAACGTAGTTTTCAAGGCCGATGATGTGCCCGTGGTAACTGCAGCACAGCCTAAGGCCTTAGCCCCAACGGTGGGTGAGTCAAGCGGTCAAGTGTCCTCGAAAAGCCAGACCCCAGTGAAGCGAAATATGTACGACAGGGAGAACCTTGAGTCCAACTATGTCGATGTGTTTACTGGGTATGAGGATCTGGAACAGAGCATCTTGGTGTTTCCCAACGATTCACTCTCGTTAGGCGATACCAACAAACTTATCATTGAGCAGTACGTGGAGATGATGGATCCGGCAACGGATATCCTCTCGGTAATTGGCTGCAGTCACGGGCAAACAGATATCAACAACGGCAACTCAGTGTTGGCACTGGGTCGTGCACATCGCGTGAAAGAGGCACTGCTATTTTCAGGGGTTGAGCATGACCAGGTACTGGATGAAGGTTGTTGGGCACCTGAAGCCTTCGATGCCATGCCGAATCGTGGTGTGGTATTGACGCTTAAAAGGCGTGTCAATTCCTGATTGATCTGAATGCGCAGTACTACCGGCCAAGTGCTACTCAGGGTTCGCCATGTTAGCAACGACAGCACTGTAATCTCATCGCGTGATGACCTGGACAGGACCTAATCTTGTGAATAATTTGAGCATGCCATTTAACTGTGTACCAGCAATACTGTTGTTGACGGCCGTGTGCTTTGGTCATGCAATGGCAGATGATGCAGTGCCACCGAAGTCGCAAAGTGATGACGCTATAAACCTGTGGGTCAACAACGCACCGCTTGAGTTGTTTGTTGCTCAGTTGGCCAGCGTCACTGGTCGAGAAGCGAGCATCGATGGTGATCTTGTCGGTGTGGTGTCCGGAACGTTTGACGGGTCGATTGCTGACACGCTGAGCTCGATCGAAGCCCAGCACGGTGTGCTTTTCGATTTGCAGGATTCAACACTTTCTGCAGTCCCGGATGTGGCACGAACTCAATTGGCATTCGCGTTGAACGGCCCCATGGACGATGAGTTGCGGCAGAATATACTGGCTGACGGGCTTGCTGGCAACGTTGTTGATATCGGGGAAACCGAGGTAATGATTAGCGGTCATCCGTCTTTTGTCGAGCGAATGGGAGCGAAGTTGACTCAGGGGCTGCTGATTGCTGATGATCAGACTGCTAACGAGCCACAAGTGGTTGTCGACGCCGCTGCATCCGTCATGGTCAGCGAAGAGCTAGCTCCAGAGACACGCTCAGAAACAGCCTCCACGGATGGGTCTGCGAAGCCAATACTGTCGGTGACAGATATTCCCGGGTTCCACACGTTCTAGTGTTGTATTGTGTCCATACCTGATGCGTCAGGAAAAAAACCACTGCATTCTGCTTGGGGTAATACATGAATGACAAGAAATCATCGTCTGCGAATGGCGCTGAAGGCGAAGCTACCTGGCCTCGGAAGCTGAACAAGGCGTTAATAGGCATCGGGGTTATAGCGTTTGGTTTGATAATAACCGACCGTATGATTGCTATGTTCGAGGCAGACGACTTGCCCGACGTTGCTCAGACGGAGCAACCTCAGGTTGTATTGCCGGATGAGCAAGTCGTTCAACTTGCGGAACCAGTCGCTTCACAGACTGTTCCTACAGTCGATGAGCCTGTTGTTGACGTCGTTGACGTTGTTGAACCCGTCCTGACAGAACCCGCTGAGCTTGTAGCTGCTGCGGAAGAAATTTTGAATATAGACAATGTTTTTGGCAGTCCTTTGGTGTTTGTTTCTGCATCGGAGCCGTTGTATGTCATTACAGAAAACGAGCGGCGAATTGATGTGGGTGCTCAGATTGATGATCAGACGGTACTGGCGGGTGTCACCAACGAGTGGGTGGTTCTCCAGAGAGAGGGTCAATTGAGAACAATAAATTTGCCAGAGCCAGATGCAAGGTAACAAATGGATGACACAGTAACTTTCATGGATAAACGAATGAGCTATATCAGTCTGGACAACAGAAACATTTTTAGTAGAAAATCAGTTACCGCGCTATTAGTTGTCGGGTCATTATTCTTGGTATCTGCCTGCTCTGATAGCAGCTCTGGAGACGGTTCTGCTGATGGGAGCCCCATCACTCCGATGATGCCTGTTATAAACCCTAATGAAGTCGTGCCTGAGCCAATGGGTGAGAGCATTGCTGACAGGATTTTTGGTGACGTGGAATACGGAACGTTGCTCAACTTGATAGAGGATGCCGATTTGGCAGAAGCTCTACAGAACGACAATGGCGGTGTTGGCTGGACATTATTCGCACCATCTGACAGAGCGTTTTCTAATGATGCTTTTGAGGGATTAAGCCGTGCGGAAATGGTCACTGTGTTGGGCAATCACCTTTTTTCGGGCAGACTCCCGTTCAGTGAGCTTTCACCTGGTCCATTGGTAATGACAGAAGGGGTGGTAGAGGTTGTGCAAAGCCCCGATGGCGACACGACTATCGGAGGGGCAAGGGTTGTTGCCCGAGACCGCAATTTCAATAACGGTACCATTCATTTTGTTGATGTCGTGCTTCAGGCGCAGTAAGCAACTGGGTTGATAGCAGACACAAAAAAGCCAGCTTTGACGCTGGCTTTTTTGTGTCTGCTATTTGATGGGCTGCTGTTTTTCAGTTGCGCTCATCTAGCACCGCTGATATTAAGATCAGCGGTGCTTTTCTAAAACGGTTTTAGTTGAAAACCATACGAGTCGCCGTGATGTTGATATCTACGCGACGATTTTGCTGGCGTCCTTCTGCCGTGTCGTTGCTGGCAATCGGTGATGTTTCGCCCATGCCAGTAACCTGCATCGTAACGTCAGGGTATTGTGTGCCGATCTCGGCAGCCACTGTTGCGGCGCGCTGCTCGGATAGAGCTTGATTGAATGCATCACTGCCGCTGCTGTCTGTGTGGCCAACAATGCTCAGAGCTGTGATTCCTTTGTATTCTGCAAGCGCAGTAAACAGGCTGCTCATCATTTGAGCACCGTCAGCATTCAATGTTGCTGATCCTGTGTCAAACAGTGCCATCTCGCTGAACTCACGAGTATCGATAGTGGCCGCTGGAGCAACTGGCGCAGCAGGTGCTTCTTCGACTGCTGCTTGCTCGACTGCTTCTTCTACTTCAGCTACTTCTTCTTCTACCTCAGCTACAACATCTTCGATTCCGGCGCACTTGTTGATGACGTTGCTGTCATCCAGATCACTAGTCTGGAGGCATTCGCCTAAACCAGTTTTTAGCACCATGCCGCCAGCATCAACATAGCCGTCGCCAGATGACTCTACAGAGCCTTCGACTACAGTTTGAGCAGAGACGCCAAGTGACACCAGTGTCAGGCATGCACCCAGCGTGAGAGCGGTACGTGTGTTCATAGTTTTTCTCCTTGGAAAGTGAGCTGTTTAGCAGTGGATCGAGTTGAGCCAGCGTACTACAGTTTTTGTTGATATGAAAAAACAGAGCGATTCAAGGCACCGAGTATTTTGATGCCTCAAACCGCTCTGCGTTGTCACATGTTTACTCGGTAATGCTTTTGGCTGTTACTTGCAACTCTACACGACGGTTTTGCGAGCGACCTTCTCTTGTAGAGTTAGTGGCCACAGGGCTGGATTCGCCCATGCCGCTACTGCTGACTTCAGCTTCGGGAAACGCTGCCTGAAAGTAAGCTTCCACAGATGCGGCACGTCGCTCTGATAACGCCTGGTTGTAGTCTTCATCACCCGTAGCGTCAGTGTGACCGACAACAACGATAGACGAGATTTCCTGGAGCTCTAACAGCTCTGCGACCAGGTTACCAAGGGTCTGCTCGCTGGTAGCGTTCAGCTTGGCAGAGTTGGTATCAAATAGCGTCTCGCCAGAAACTGAAACAGGCGTAACGGTTGGTGCTTTCTCGACAGGCTCTGGTGCGGGCGCAGGTGCCGGCTCTGGAGCTGGCTCAGCTTCTACCACAGCTTCTACCACTTCATCTTCGATGCCTTCACAAGCATTCACTTGGTTTTCATCATCGAATCCACCCAGTCTCAGGCAATCGCCCAAACCTGTGCGGATGGCGAGACCGCCAGCATTGGGATAGCTACTGCTGCCGGATGGAATCTCGATAGTGCCTGGCAATGCAATGCCTTGAGCGTTAACGATACTGCTGCCTAGTAGCAAGGCTGCTATTGAACTGAGTGTGCTGATTTTTTTATTCATGCTAGCTCCCACTAGTTGACATTGATAGTTGACACGTCTGGTTACTGGAAAAGCCAACACGTTTGTTGGCAAAAGCGTTGACCTTGGCATTTCCATTAAATTCACCCACGCCTGAGTGGCTCTGATAACAATGATTATCAGGGGCCGATAAAGCGAACCACGAGTAATTTTGTTGTATTTTTGTCTTATATAGCGCCAAAGCGTGTCATTGTAAACTTATTAGTCGTTTTTAATGTGTGAAAAAAACAACAACCAAGCGGCTGGTGCCTTCGGGTTGGTGAAATAAGTGTAGGCTATACAATGCAATTCATAGGCAAAAGGAGCTTGCCAATGCGTATTTATCCGTCCCGATGTCAAGATTGGGCAAAACAGGTTGTAAAGTGCCTGAATATTGGCTGCTATTGCAGCCTTTGTGCTCGGAAAACGGCAGGAGACAGGGATCTGTGTGCTGCATGCGCCGGGCTACTTACCATGGCACGTCACGTGGATCGATCCGGTCTTTCCACGCAACTATGCGCTTACTGTGGAGAAGAAACTGTTCTGCATGCGGTGGAGGATGCTAAGACGCAGGCTGCACTGTCGGTGCGGGTCGCGTTGGACTCCGTTATACGCGGTCAAGAGGTGGTTACCGAAAGGAGCTGTGACTGTGTCACGGATGTAGCTGCTGAGCGCTTGTTGAGTGACATAGTTGCCCCTTACCGGTACGCGCACCCTATTGATGGGTTAATAAAACGGCTCAAATACCGTCACGAGCGTCAGCTTGCAAGGGTTTTGGGGGAGTTGCTTGCAGAGGCGGTCACGTCCCGCGTCAGTTCTGCTTTGCCTGACATCATAGTGCCGATGCCGCTTTACCCGGCAAGACAAAGGCTGCGAGGTTTCAATCAGGCGCAAGACATTGCGTATTGGGCAGCTAAGCGGTTGCAGGTACCACTGGAAACAAGGAGTGTCAGCCGTGTGGTCGATACACAATCTTTGGCGGGGCTCAATCGGCAAGAGCGCCAGCACCGGATATTGGGGGCCTTTCGAGCTGAAGATGCTCTTTGTGGGCGACGAATTGCCATCGTCGATGACGTGCTAACGACGGGCGCCAGTGCACGCGAGCTGGCGCGCGAGATCTACGACAGCGGTGCCGAGTCGGTGGAGCTGTGGGTGTTGGCTCGTACATCCAGTTTACGTTCGGTGCGCTGAGTAACCTGTGAGCTGAGCAACCGTCTCACTGACTCTGGCAGATTAGCATTGGCATCATCTGGCAGTTCCTCCCACAGGTGGTGATAGTCGGCGCGCAGCTGGGTAGCGGTATCGGCCAGCGATTTCAGCACATCGCCCACCTCAGCTCTGATCTGCTCGACAACGTTTGTGATTCCCTCCTGCAATCCCGCGGTCGCTGCCTCTTCGCGTGATGGTGTGATTTTTTTGTACACAAGCGTGGGCAGCAACCAGCTGACACCCAGCAACAGAACGCTGTTGATTGCAAAATTGGTTCCCAGGTAGGCGTCGGGATTGCTGCTACCACTGGCAAACCCACCGACCACGCGAAAGCTGATCCAGCCCAGAGCCGTGATAGGCAAAATAATGCATAGTGCGTGACTCAGTGTGTAGAGTATGCGCCGCCAACGGCCTCCAGGGTGCAGAAGCGATCGATTCAGCGCGTTTTCAAGAATCTGTTTGTTAGTAGAAAGGCCGTTGTTGTGTACCGGTTCTATGGTCATCCGCAAGGCTGGTAGTGGAATACCCTGTTGATGCGCCTGCTCATTCAGGAAGTGCTCTAGCACCAGCGTTAATCGCTCATTTAACGTTTGATTGAGTGCGTCAAATGCCGCTGCATCCGTGCGAGTGGCAATCGCTTTGTGGCCCAATAGTCGTTTCCAGAATACGGTGTTGTCCGCGTATTGTTGTGCAAGTTGCGCCACAGGCCATTGGAGCGCCTCGATGACGGGAGCATGGTGCTTTTGACAATGCACCTCCCACAAAGATGTCAGAGCTTGTATTTGATGTTCGTCGGGCAATTGCTGTAACCACTGATCGCTAATCGATTTGAGGCTTTGCAATCGTGTCAGGACGCCGCGTTCTTGCAATTGCACGATGATCTGTCCATTCGATAGTTCAGATAGCGTGTCGTGTAGCTGGGCAAAATCGTCTTTTGCGTTTGAAAGGGCGGTGCCTGGTGCATGTGCAGGGTTGGCACAATCTGTCCGAAACACCATAGGATCTGACATCCCTTGTGATTCCAGTTGCGCGGTAAAGTCGCCAAACTGCTCCCCGCTGCCACGATCCCACTGATTAATGATGAACAGCCAAGCATGTCTTGATGCGTGTTGATGTAATAGTTGCCAACCCAGATCATCACGATAGCGCTCAGGACTGACCACATACATCACCACATCAAGATGCGGCAGCCATATGTCGACCAGCTGTCTGTTGGACTGCTCTACACTGTCAAAGTCCGGCATATCAATGAACATCACCTGCCGGTAGTCATCGTTGGAATGCAGTGCAGTGCGCATACGCTGCATGGGCAAGTTTTCTGGCAGCTTGTCGACCGTTACGGACCGGTGTACGTATACGGTAACGTTGCGTGATGTTGGGCGTTCGGCACTGGCTCTTGCGATTGTCTCGCCTGCCAAACGGTTGAGTAACGTGCTTTTACCCACGCCTGTTCCGCCGAATAACCCGGCAACCAGTGGACGATTTGCTTGCTCGAATAATTGGCCAGGGTTGGCTTCGGTGCCTGCGATCAGGTTCTGGCTTGAATTGTGAGGGAGCCATCCAAGCTTGCTGGCGCGTGTGGCCCATGCTTCAAGTCGTTCTTTTTGTGCCGTGGGTAGCTGTGACATGAAAGGTGTGGGTAGCCGTGAAGGTGTTGGGTTGGCGTCTCACAACGCTTGTTGGTTCGATAGGTTTAATTTTATCAGGATATTGGTACACGCAGAGTGGCAAACAAAGTACAGGATAATCACCCCGTTGCACTATCTGAAGCCTGTGTCAGATCGTTAGCCGGGGATGCAAGCGTCGATGTTAATGCAGTGTCTGCTATGCAGTTACTTGTTGATAATTCGCACCTTGCCGTCGATCAACAACGAATTCAGCGTGGTGAACTTGATGCACTAGCGCTTCGGCATGCTCATCATGACGAGGCGTTACACCGGCAGCTATTGCCAACTCAGCCGTTAACAAGGGCGCTGTTCGAGGTGTTTGAGCAGGAACGCTATGAGTCTATTGGTAGCAACGATTTTGTCGGTGTGGGCGTAAATCTTGATTCTCGGAGCTCCAACGGTGAGTCCAGAGCACCCTCGAGCGAAGCCGAGTGGGTAGTTGTACGCTTGCAGGATGCTGCCCGCTACATCAGCCGATCAGCGTTTCGTCGTCAGTTTGCAGGAGTGCCCACAACACCCTCCACCGAGTATGCGTCCCTCAATGAGGTTTTTGTCGAGCATCTCGAACATCTGAACGCTTTGCTTGATGATCAGCAAGCGTTTGGAATCGAGGTGGGTGTGTTGCTGGAACGGTGGGGCCAGGGCAGTGCGAGTGCACAAGCCGAAGGGCCTGAGCTTGCCGGGGCTGTTGATCAGGCTGATACCGAATCCGAGAGCTCTGAATCTGACGCTGAGATGGATGAACAAGACGACGATGCGTCAACGGATACTGAAGAGGACACGGGTGATGCTCAGTCTGCATCAGATGATGGTGAGCAGGCTTCGGCTGATGCAGACGGCGAATCGGATCAAAGCGAGACTGTGGCCGATCAGCTGGTTGATGAAGCGCCTATTGCAGGTCCGGATCCTGTCATTGAGGTCAGTGGCGAGACGGCCGCCTACAAAGCGTTTACCAAAGAATTTGACGAGCTGAGTCATGCTGCGGACTTTGCTGATCAACAAGCATTGAAGGTGTGGCGTGAAGAGCTTGATGCGCATATAGAGGTGCATGCCAGGCTGGTGCGTCGTCTGGCATCCAGATTACAGCGCGTCTTGCTGGCCCGTCAGCGACGACAGTGGCAGTTTGATATGGAGGAGGGGCAGCTCGATTCCGCCCGGTTGTCGCGGATTGTTACCCAGCCGTTAGTGCCTCTGAGTTTCAAGACTGAGAGTGAGGCGCCAATGCGAGACACGACCATCACACTGCTTATCGACAACTCTCGCTCTATGCTGGGTCGTCCTATCATGATTGCTGCTGCAGCCACCGATATCCTTGCACGCACTCTGGAGCGCTGCGGCGTGAGTGTCGAGATACTTGGATTTACCACTGTGCATTTGCATGGGGGCCGTTCGACGGCGGCCTGGGAGGCCTTGGGCAAGCCTGATAATCCGGGCAGGCTCAATGATCTGCGGCATATTGTCTACAAATCAGCAGACACCCCCTATCGCAATGCTCGACGTCACTTGGGGTTAATGCTCGATCGCGATATTCTCAAGCAGAACATCGATGGCGAGGCATTATTATGGGCCAATCAGCGATTGATGAAACGACCTGAACAGCGACGGATCCTGATGATGATCTCCGACGGTGCGCCGGTGGATACCAGCACGCTGGGTGCTAATGCCGGTGATTATCTGGCCAGGCACCTGCACTCGGTTGTTGAAGATATCGAGTCTGCAGGTGTTGTGGAATTACTGGCGATTGGCATCGGGCATGATGTCTCGCGGTTCTACTCGCAGGCGCTCAGTGTGTTTGATGCCCGGCAGTTGGGCCCGGCAATGCTCAATGAGCTGGAATCGCTGTTGCGCCGTGCGGCTTAAGCATGCGCTAGAATGACGAACGTTGAGGTGGCTTACGTGTGTATTGTCTGCCACCACT
>JALZVU010000273.1 GCA_023301795.1 Granulosicoccus sp. | reverse complement strand
CTAATCCACCGGTAACAAGTCGATGCTGACTACCGCACGGTCGGTTTTCCAGCGATCACGCACGCGTGTGAAAACCTGGTCAGCTTTTGTTCGCGGTGCCGACAAATCGATCGCCACACGCCAGGTGCGCGATACATCGTCGCTCGCTTCCCCTGTGTCACCGGTACCCTCTATCGACTCATCAGCAGAACGCGATGGGTGCTCTGCATCAATGCCACCATCATCGATCAATGCGCTATCAAAACTTTCGGTGTTGTCTGTACCTGTTGCATCGGATGAGTTGGTGGCAGATCGTGCTGCCGGCTCTGCGAGCGTCGACTGCCAGACTCCAATACGTTCCGCGATCGTGCTTTCCAGCTCGTCAAACGGAAGACTATGTAAATACTGGCGGTCCTGGAACAAGGCCTGCTGAGCCGTCGTCAACGCATCAAGCGTGGCTGCGTTGCTATCGAAGTGAGCCTGTAGCGCCTGTTGCTTGAGTTCCTGGCGCCGAACGCGAATTCTGCGCTCCAGCGTGAGCCGCGCCTGACGCGTCTCCTCAGTGACCGCATCCACAGCGTCGAACAAGCGATTGATGTCAGCTGCCTGTTCTAGTGCTGCCTGCTTGGCGTTCTTAAGCATCAGCTCAGCGTCACGAAACTGCCGGATGCTGTCGTTCGCGGACGTGAAGTCGTCATCTTCTGATAGTGTTGCATCGACCGCGTGAATGCGTTCGACGAGCCCATCCTTCCACTCCTCAAAATTGGACTCTCTCACTTCTCCCGTCAATGTAATTGTCAATTCTGTCATGCGGCGAACAAGGTTCAGATGGGCGGCAGACGATAGCATCAAAAGCCAGGCAACGAACAGGTGAGAGCACATAATAATGGAGGCACTCTAGACATGTAGTTCCCCCTAAAGAGCCCGTCTGTGCCCGCTTACGTTTTTGGACGTACCAGTACAGGACGACAGTCGAGCGACACTGGGGGTATACGACGTGAGGCGAGTGGAATTGTGACACGATTTGTATGTCTGGGCGTGTAAGCGCTCCACACAGGATTATCTGGCCACCAAGCAAAATCTCGCGGAACCCGACCCCTTACGCCTCACTTGGCGAGACTTTACCAAGCAGACCATTTGAGAAGTCAATCTGCATCTAGATGCGAGAACCCCTCGCCTACATTAATGCCTTTGACATTGCCACGTGGTATACGTCTGGCATCATTACACCAAAACCTGCTTGAGCCTACTCCTCTGTCGGCATGAAACTATTTACGAACAACAACACATTGGAAGAACCGCCGAAAGAATCTAATGCTAACCGCCCTCCACCGTTGCTGGTCTGACCTGTCGTTTCAGCGCCCGGATTGAAATCACCCATTGGATCCTCTGTATTCTCAAGGCCGTCGATGGAAAAATGAGCAACAGGCAGTAGCGTTATTGGATCCAGAACAAATCCAAAGCTTGCTGTGTGTTCAAGGCGTTTGTCAGATTGATTGACCACGGTCATATCAAAAAAACCATCCAGAGTTTCCTCGGTACTTAGCGAGCTTGCTCTGCTAGTAGATGGGGTATAGCCAATAGTCACTATGCCCTTCTCCAACCCAATGGGCGTTTCTGGAAGACCATAAAGCTCTGTCAGGCTGATTGATTCAATATCCTCGATGTCGGCAAAGTTATCCCCTTCATTCAATTCTGAAAATCTGTCAGAGCTGAATTCCGAGTAAACAAATATTGAACCACCCGGGCTAATGCACGTTTGAGATAAATCTCTACCCGTGACTGTATACGACACACCAGACCCGATCAGAGGGATATTGGCGCGAACAAGATCTCCGTTTATTGTAGTTGCAGTGAGTCCGCCACCCACACCAAAGCTTCGAGCAGTGTTGACATTACACATGTCGACACTGCTTAAGTTTGTTATGACACCGTATATTCTTGGTTCTGGCAGATCAAGACGGAACTGTGGTCCGTCGGCGAATAGCTCATCATCGATTGAAAACGGACGCCTATCGTAATGTCTGGTGGCATAGAGTTGTTCAATAACCAATCCCCTCGTCGTCTCCCCTTCTATGGTGAACGGGATGTCTATGACAAGATCAGAGTTCAGGTACTCTCCGGTACCAACTTCATCCCCTGTGACAGGAGCTAAAATGCTGCGCCCACCGTAGAGCCGTTCTTGCAAGGGTGGCAACGAGTCCAGAGTGACGTAAGTTATGTCGAGATCGTTAGTAGACCCCTGCGTAACATCTGGTGGGTCAATTACCTCGGGTACATCGGGTACATCATCAGATTCTGTAGAACCATTATCTATGTCGGCTATATCGTCTAAAACAGAGACGTCAGGGCCGCTTGATGAACCACCACAGCTTGCTAAGAAGCTTGCCGATAAGAGCACACAAAGCACTGTCAGTTTTGTTGAGTGAGGAGGTGCCATAGATATATTCGTCCTTGTTGTACATCTGTTGGTAGCAAAGTAAAGCCTTGCTCAGTCGCAAAAATCGTCAATGACCTGCGAACATGTGGAACCAGACTACACAAAATCGTTAATAAGTGTCGAGAAATTCCTGTCTGGTAGCATTTAGCCTATTTTTATAGGATTTACTGACGCACATAGAATGATCCAATGCCGTTGAATCTGTTAAGTAATACTGGTTACGCTTCAGGCGGCGTTATCATTCGGAGCCATCTAGGACTGTGTGTTTCGACATCGAGTAGGCATATCGATCGACTAAATCAACGCATTTGGCTCGCCCGTTACGTGAATTGAGTGCACCTTGTAGATTCACTGACTTATAGCTTGCGCTAAATAGACTCTCTGTTAGCGCATATCA
>JALZVU010000272.1 GCA_023301795.1 Granulosicoccus sp. | reverse complement strand
GGCATTTCGTGCTCAATGGATTCTTCGACCAGTATTTTCGACAAGTACGCTGTCAGAATGCTGGGAGACATTCGCTTGAGATTAAACTGCAAACAGCGCGACAGCACGGTTGCAGGTACTTTTTGCGGATCTGTCGTAGCCAGCAGAAACTTCACGTGCTCTGGAGGCTCTTCCAGTGTCTTTAACAATGCATTAAAGCTGTGGGTAGAGAACATGTGCACCTCATCGATCAGGTACACCTTGTAGCGTCCGCTTGCTGGAGCGTAAGGAACGTTTTCCAACAGCTCCCGCGTGCTCTCCACTTTGGTACGTGAGGCAGCATCGACTTCAATGAGATCAAAAAACCGGCCAGCATCAATATCCTGACAAGCACTGCAGGTGCCACAGGGATCGGACGTTACACCGTTAGTCTCGCAATTAAGGCATTTGGCAAAAATGCGGGCGATAGTGGTTTTACCCACCCCACGCATACCGGTGAAAAGATAAGCATGATGCAGCCGATCAGAATCCAGTGCGTTGATCAGAGCACGCAATACCGGCTCCTGGCCGAGCATATCGCGGAAATGTTGCGGTCGCCATTTACGTGCAAGAACCTTGTAGCTCATGCCGGTAAGGCCATCTTGGCTGGGCGTATCGCTGCGGCGCTAAGAACCGTTGGCGATGTTATCCGCCGTACCCCGAAGTCAGCGGTGTGAGTCATAGTCAAATTTACGCGACATGGCAGGGGTGAAATAAGGCGGTATTCCGCACCAGCCGCATCCCGGCGCCCGAATCCATTGCTGCCGCTGCTCCCTTCCAGGCCTGACGGGGTTAACAATTTCTCGTCGCGAGAGTGCCGATGCGAAACACCATAGCCCGCGTATTGTGAGCGTTGCGGCTCGAAGGCGCAACCACCTTTAGGCAATCAGTGTGTTCTATTGTTGTACAAAGTCTGAACAATGACTCTTAGCCACCAAAAACCGTAGCAGATTCTGTGTTTACACCCAGTTATTTGTACGTGATTGAGAGACTCTGAACGTACAGCACGTCATGCGCTTGTCACATTGCACCTACACCATGCGTTGCGGGGGCTTTACGACAAAAACAGCCTTCGTGAACAAGGCTAGTCTCGGACAGCCTCCCAGACCTTGAATTCAAAGTAGCGATACACTAGAGCGTGTTTACATGATTGTTCAATCAAACGCCGGGCAAGCGGCGCCAACAACATCAATAGACGCCAAGTCTGTTCAACAACCACCTGCCATGCAAGCCAATATACTGAACGTTGAAGATGAGGCCCCGATTCGCGACATGGTGCGCTTTGCACTGGAGCGTAACGGTCATTTGGTTCACTGCGCATCCACAGCGTCAGAAGCGCGTCAGATGATGGCATCACAGAAGATGGATCTGGCCATCGTAGACTGGATGCTCCCGGGGGGCAGCGGATTGGAATTTGTTCGCGCTCTTCGCAAGGATAAAATGTACGCCCAGCTGCCAGTCATCATGCTCACGGCTCGTACCGAGGAGCACGATATCACTGCAGGTCTGGACGCTGGTGCAGACGACTACGTCACCAAACCATTCTCCCCGCGCGAATTGCAATCTCGCATCAAGGCGCTGTTACGACGCAGCAACGAGTTTCACGATGGTGACGAGCTTGTGCGAGGGACATTGAGTCTTGACATGGCGGCCCACCGCTTGACCGTGGCCGGAGACGTTGTCGAGCTTGGCCATACCGAATTCAAGCTATTAGCGTTCTTCATGCAGCACCCAGACCGGGTGTACAGCCGCTCTCAACTGCTGGACCATGTATGGGGGCTAGGTACTTTCATAGAAGAACGAACGGTAGATGTTCATATCCTCAGGCTACGAAAATGCCTTAAGCCATTTGGTGCCGAAACAATTTTGCAAACGGTGCGAGGCGCTGGCTACAAATTGGGTACTGACAACAAATTTTAGCGCTTTACAATGGTGTGCTAGGCAGTATTTTTCACCAAGTCATCACGAACCTGTAAATCCACAGCACGCATGTCCTTCTCAACACGGTATGATTTGCTACCTGTATTTAGCGTGCTTGCGCCTGCCATGCTCAGTGCCAACTTCAAAAGTGAGATAACCTGGTTTTTCACAGGCTGCTTAGCAGCTCTAGTGATTGGTACCATTGTTGGCTGGCCAGCGAGTACGCTGGTTCTGTTCATGGCGGCCTACGTTGTATGGGTGCTATACCGCCTGGAGTCCATCGTAAGCTGGTTACGATCAGGCGCAAAAGCTGGCCATGCACCGTTCAGTCATTGGTTGTGTGATGAGATGGTGGAGCTCATCCACCGTGAGAAGAAATACAGCCGCAAACAGAAAAACCGCTACCGCAAGTCACTTGCGCAGTTCAATTCACTAGCGGCGAATCTGCCTGATGCCATCATTGTCATGGACAGCGACTTTGTTATCCGATGGTGCAATCCGGCTTCCGGCGCGATGCTCAACATTCATCCAGAGCGGGATCTGGGCCAGCGCATTGACAACCTGATCAGAAACCCCGAATTTGGCGAATTTCTAAGTAGCGACAACGATGCCTCTGAGGTCGAATTACCAGGGCCTGTTGCCTCGGACCGAGTGCTGGCTATCCGCAAGGTGCTCAAAGACAACCGCATGACGGTGCTGATTGCTGCCGATATCACTCAACGAGTGAAGGTGCGCGAGATGCGAAAAGCCTTCGTTGCCGACGTCTCGCATGAGCTACGCACCCCACTCACCGTTATTCGTGGCTATCTGGAAATGCTGCAAGAGGACGACACTATTGAGCCTCCTGTGATGGACGCGGTAAATGAGCTAACGGCCCAGTCCGACAGAATGCGCGGCATTGTGGACGATCTTCTAGTGTTGTCAAAACTGGAGGCCAACCTGCTGGGCGAACGGGAAGGCGAGATAGTGAATGTTGCCGCCATGATTCGTTCCATGATTGGACCTTTGAAAAAAGAAGCAAGCAGGCATCGTTTCGAGCTTAACCTGGACGATTCGCTGGCTGTTTTAGGTTCTGAGCGTGAAATCTATAGCGCGTGCAATAATTTACTGACGAATGCCATCAAATACACCGGTGATGGCACGATCGTAAGCGTCAGCTGGCAGCTTGATGACAACACAGGCAGCGCTCTGTACGAGGTCAGCGATAACGGCCCCGGTATTGAAGCCCGCCATCTGTCCCGCCTGAGCGAACGGTTTTACCGTGTTGACGCCGGCCGTTCACGCCAGCAAGGTGGCACCGGGTTGGGCCTTGCAATCGTTAAACACGCAATACAGCGTCACGGTGGATACCTGGATATAAAAAGCCACCCTGGTAGCGGTTCGCAGTTTACGGCAGCGTTTCCGGCAAACAGAGTCCAACTTATGAGCAAAGTTGCCAACCAATAAGTAAACCCTAGTGTTGCATAAAATTCCGGCCCAGAAGCGCTTCGCTACTTCTATAGCAGCATCTAAG
>JALZVU010000271.1 GCA_023301795.1 Granulosicoccus sp. | reverse complement strand
AATCCAGTTAAAAGCGATGAAACAACGACCTACTCTCATCAATGAGTGTAGGTCGATGTGTCACTGTGAGCGACTTAGCTACAGCTTTGCGTCTGCCAATCAGGCTTGTCCGAGATATAACTCTCAGCAGCTTCTGCCAGCATAGGCTGCACCACGTCGGTCATCGGCTCGATAAGGTCAGTTTTTCTTTCCCAGTCAGAACCCGTCCATTGCTGGATAAACACCGAACCACCGCCTTCATGATCTTCACACGACCCAATGACTTCGCCTGTGAAGTTAGGAAGTCCCAATTCGCTAAGGCGTTCTTCAGTCAGTTTGATAGCTTCCATACCATCACGCATGTCCGCACCAGTAATCACCGACTTGCCAGTAGCTGCCTGTGCTTCATGGATGGCTTCTGCAAGGATGACCGCGTTGAAAACACCGCGATTGTAGATGACGTTACCCACAAGATCTCTGTCTGAAACCTTACTCAATCCCTTGTCGACTACGTGAGTCAGTATGTCTTGAATAGCAGGAAAATCTTGCCCGATACCTGAGAAGTTCGCGGCCAGATAGCCTTTGCCCGACTCACCTACTGCACTCAGGTCAGCATGCGACCCAGCCCACCAGTTACCAATAAAACGATCCAGCGGAAAGCGAATCTTTGCAGCTTCCTTGATGGCCGTTGGATTCATCGCACCCCAGCCCCACATGATCATCCAGTCAGGCCGTTCTTTACGAACATTAAGCCACTGCGAAGATTGGTTTTGCATCTCTTTCACACCAACCGGGAACTTTGCCACCTCAAAGCCCATCGACTCTCCCAGCTGATCAAGCAACGGTATAGGTTCTTTACCGTAGCCAGCATCCAGGTAGATAAACCCGATTTTCTTACCTTCTACACCGCCGTTAGAATCAATGTACTTGATAATGGATGACAGTTGACTCCAGTACGATGCGGGGTAAACGAATGTCCAGGGGAAGTTCTCGCCAGAAGCCGCAGCCGACAAACCATAGCCCATTGAGAAAATAGGGATTTCGTCGATAGGCGCATTAGGCACTAATGCAAGGGTGATACCGGTGGACAGTGGACTGTATGCCAATGCACCTTTACCTTTGGTCGCCTCATAGCACTCCACACCTTTTTGAGCGTTGTAAGCTGTCTCACACTCTTCCACTTCAATTTTGACGCCGTTAATGCCACCATCGCGCTCATTGAGCATGTTGAAGTAATCAGCGTAGCCGTCTGCAAACGGAATACCGCCACCTGCAAAAGGACCCGTCCGATAGGTCATGGACGGCATGTACATGGATTCTTGCGCCTGTGCTACAGGTAACCAGCAGCTGCCTGCAAGTACACCTGCTGCCAGGGTTAACAGGGTGGTTTTTTTCATTGGTTTCGTGCTCCTCGGTGGTTGTTTTTTTGCAAACTTGTGATGCCTGCAAGGTCGTGAAGAAGACCAGCAGGATGGGCCGATCTCTTTCACTATTTTCATACTTATTATTTCACTACTTTTACATTTACCGCGAACCTGCTCCCAACTAACTGGAGTAAGGAAAAGGCCAGGTTCTTAACTTCTCTTTCGCAATTTGCCATAAACGCGCAAGTCCATGCGGCTCGACAATAAGAAAAAAGATAATCAATACGCCAATTACAATATTAACAATATGCTCAACCGTGGCAGCCACAATATCCAGTCCCATCATGGCAGGTACCGTGCGAATGATTATCGGTAGTATCCAGATAAACGCAGCACCAAAAAAGCATCCTGTTAACGAACCCATGCCACCAATGATAACCATGAACAAAATCAGGAACGAATGGTTGATGTCAAAGACTTCTACCTCAGCCGATCCCAGCCACATAAACACCAGAAGCGCACCTGCCACACCGCAGTAGTAGCTGGAAAAAGCAAAGGCTGAGAGCTTTGCATAAAGGGGTCGAATACCCATCAGCTCTGCGGCAATATCCATGTCACGAATCATCATCCAACTGCGCCCGATCCGCCCACGCAATACATTGGCAGCAACAAGCGTCAACAGCGCAACAATGGCAAGCACAACGAGATAACGGGTGATATGACTGGCCGATGCCCCGGTAACTGCCACGTTAAACAGCATTCGCTGCGGTACCTCTATCGCCCCGGAATCGTTGTAGTTATATAGCCACTCTATGCGGATAAAGCACCATTCCAGAAAAAACTGGGCAGCCAACGTGGTGATGGCCAGATAGAGTCCTTTAATGCGCAAGCTAGGTAAACCGAAAACAACACCGATCAAAGCCGAGAACACGCCCGACACGAGAATCAGAATGATGACGTTTACGTCTGGAAAATAGGTGACCAGCTTGTAACAGGAGTAGGCCCCTACCCCCATGAATGCACCAGTGCCCAGCGATAGCTGCCCTGCATAGCCTGTGAGAATATTGAGCCCGATAGCTGCCAATGCAAACACCAGAAACGGGATCATGACAGAGCCAACAAAGAACTCACCACCAAACAGCGGTATGAACACAAAGGCAACAACCAGGATCACTAACAATCCTATCCGGTCTTGCAGTATGGGCAGTAAGGCCTGATCAGCAGCGTAGCTGGTCTTGAATTGTCCAGCTTCACGATACAGCATGAGAGCCTCCTGACGTGCCACTGCGCACCATGGTGGATGTCAGCTTTTCAGCGGGGTTGAGCATCAGCCGTATCGAACTAAAACTACTCATCGTTTTTGACTTTACAGTATTGGTAAACATCGCCCTACACTCGCTCAATAATGCGTTCACCGAACAAACCCTGGGGCCTGAACAGTAGAAAAATCAACGCCAGCACATAAGCAAACCACGCCTCTACACCACTCCCCAACAGTGCACCCCAATAGACCTCGAAAAGCTTCTCACCAATGCCGATAATAAGGCCACCCACTATCGCACCAGGAATGGAGGTAAAGCCGCCCAGTATCAGTACAGCCAAGGCCTTTAACGCAATGATCTCCAACGCAAACGACACCTCCGAACGCGCACCCCACATGATGCCAGTAACCAAGGCCACAATGCCTGAGGCAAACCAGACGATGGCCCATATCTGATGGAGCGAGATGCCCACCGACAGAGCCGCCTGATGATCATCAGCCACAGCACGTAGCGCACGTCCAATACGAGTTTTGGAAAAGAACACAGCCAACGCGCAGACCATTAACAAGGCGATGACCGTGGCAGCTATATCGATGTGCTGAAAGATAACAATGCCGTCAAACACTATCCAGTCGGTGGAGCCTGTGGGCAGGCCCAACTCTTCGGTGATCATGGGTTTTGGCTCACCACCAAATAATAGCTGGCCTACACCTTTCAACACCAGAGTGAGCCCTATGGTTGCCATCAATAGAATGGCTTCGTGCTGATTAACCAGCTTACGTAGCACGAACCGTTCGATGCCGATGGCTAGTATGCCCATGACACCCAGCGACAACAGCACGGCCAACCATGCTGGCAAGCCCATGCTGTAGAGACTTACCAGCACCAGGGCCGCAAACACCACCATGATGCCCTGTGCGAAGTTGAAAACACCGGACGCCTTATAGATAAGCACAAAGCCCAGCGCAATGAGCGAGTACAGAACGCCTGCAACAAAACCTTCCCACACTACCTGTATGAGAAAATCAGGATAGGCGAACATCTCGACAAATGGCGTGATGACGATGGACGTTAAAATTTCCATCAGTGCGCAACTCCAAGGTAGGCGTCAATAACGTCTTGACTGGCTTGCACCTCAGTAGGGGTGCCATCGGCAATCTTCTTACCGTAGTCCAGCACCACCACCCGGTCTGCCAAATCCATAACTACGCCCATATCATGCTCAATCAGCGCGATGGTGGTACCAAATTCATTGTTCAAATCAATGATGAAACGGCTCATGTCCTCCTTCTCTTCCAGGTTCATGCCCGCCATCGGCTCATCCAGCAGCAATAGATCTGGCTCCATAGCCATCGCCCGACCCAGCTCTACTCGCTTCTGCAATCCATAGGGCAACTTGCCCACCGGTTGTTTGCGGATATGGGCAATTTCCAGAAAATCGATAATGGCTTCCACCTTGGCACGATTAGCAATCTCCTCGGCCCTTGCAGGCCCCACATGCAAAACCTGCCAAAGAAAACCACGATGCATCTTCAGGGAGCGACCAGACATGATGTTGTCCAGCGTACTCATACCTTTAAATAACGCCACATTCTGAAACGTTCGAGCAATACCAGAGGCTGCCGCCTGATAAGGCTTCATGCGCCGACGTTGCTTGCCCCGAAAATTAATGGTGCCTTCTTGTGGGTGATAGAACCCGTTGATGACATTCAACATGGAGGTCTTGCCCGCACCGTTGGGCCCAATGATGGCGCGAACCTCGCCCTTCATGATGTCAAATGAAATATCGGTGATTGCTTTTACACCACCGAAAGAGAGCGATACGTTGCTGACACTGAGTAGTTGCTCAGTAAATTTAACATCGGCACTATCGTCAGCTGCGTTGTCTGTCGTCACTGATTGCCCTGACTGATGATTAGATACAGAGTCTTTGTCGAGCCCTGCTGCTTGATTTACCATCAGGAAGCCATGCTCAAAGACGCATCGGTTGTCGTCGTAGTATCGACAGCAACATCGCGAATAATCACATCAGCCTCAATCTGGCCTTCGCGGCCATCTTCAAACACCACAGTGGTAGATACAAACTGCGAGTTCTTGTCTGAATATAGAGCTTCAATCAAAGGTTCGTATCGCTCATTAATAAACTTGCGACGCACCTTCTGCGTTCTGGTGAGCTCCCCGTCATCGGCATCCAGCTCTTTGTGCAATACCAGAAACCTGCGAATGCAAGCGCCTGATACACGCGGCTCGGCAGCTAGGTCACGGTTAACCTGCTGTATGTGATCCTCTACCATGTCGTAGACCAGTGGGTGCCCCGCCAACTCCTGATATGAGGCATACACAAGGTTGTTGCGTTCAGCCCAGTTGCCCACTGCCGCCAGGTCGATGTTGACGAAGGCTGTCACAAAATCGCGCTCGTCACCAAAAGCCACCACCTCTTTAATATTAGAGAAGAACTTAAGCTTGTTCTCGATGTACTTGGGCGGAAACAAACTTCCGTCATTGAGTTTGCCAACATCTTTGGCGCGATCAATGATGCGTAAGTGCCCATCATCATCGATGAAACCTGCATCCCCGGTGTGCACCCAACCATCATGGGTTTTTGTGGAAGCTGTGGCCTCATCGTTTTGAAAGTAACCGAGAAAAACCCCGGGAGAGCGGTACAGCACCTCACCGTTGTCAGCTATTTTTAATTCAACGTCAAGCGATGGCGTGCCTACTGTATCGGCATTAATCTGACCGTCAGGCTGAGCAGTTATGTAGACGCTGGCTTCAGTCTGGCCATACAACTGTTTCAGATTTATTCCCAGCGAACGATAGAAGCGGAAAATATCAGGCCCGATAGCTTCGCCAGCGGTATAAGCCACTCGCACCTTGGACATCCCCAGACGATTTTTTAATGGCCCGTAAACAAAGAACTCGCCCAAGGCGTAGTGCAATCGCGCCCCCGGGGATAAGCTAGCACCGTTCAGGACAGCTTCACCGTGGCGCTTAGCGACATCGATAAAATAATGAAACATAGCGCGCTTTAGCCGACTTGCATCCTCCATCGCAACCATGACTGTCGTCAGCAGCGACTCGAACACCCGCGGTGGTGCAAAGAAATAGGTGGGGGCAATTTCACGTCGATCTGAGGTAATGGTGTCCAGACTCTCCGGACAGCATACGCAATAGCCTGCGGTCAAAGACTGTCCGTAACTGAAAACATGATCGCCCACCCACGCCAGGGGCAGATAGGCAATGGTTTCCTCAGTCTCATCCAGATTGTCGAAGGTATTGGCATTGATACAGGTAATCATCAAGTTGTTGTGTGACAACATCACGCCCTTGGGACGCCCTGTGGTACCGGAGGTGTACAACATAACGCATAGATCGTCACTGACCAGCGAGTCGATACCGCCGCGCCATTCAACCGCGCGGTTCTGGTCTCGTTCAAGCGCCTTGCGCCCTAGTGCCTGCACACCCTCAACCGAGAGAATCATGTCACTGTCGTAGTCACGTAACCCACGCGACTCGTCGAACACCAGCTTCTCGAGTTTGGGGAGCTGCTCTTGCACAGACAGTAGCTTGTCGACCTGCTCTTGATCCTGACAAATAGCAAACCGGATTTGCGCGTGCTCCAGCACGTACACCATCTCATCGGCCACCGAATCTGAGTACATCGGAACCGGTATGGCACCGATGGATTGGATAGCCGAAAAGCTCCAGTACAAGCGTGGCCGGTTCGCACCGACTATCGCCACTTTGTCACCGGGTTTGAGCCCCAGCTCTGCCAGCCCTATGGCGTAGCTTTGCACCTCGTCGAACACCTGCTTCCAAGTCCATTCGCGCCAGATGCCAAGGTCCTTATGGCGCATGGCCACTCGGTTAGCGAAGACTTCTGCATTTCGCAGCAAGTAATGGGGAAGGCTCGGTAGTGTTTGCATCGTGACAAAACGTTACAGGTATTAATCAGTCTGGTAACAATACAGCACCAATGCCCCCCATGTAACCCTTCAGTGCTTCTGGCACTTCAACACTGCCGTCGGCTTGCTGATAATTTTCAAGCAAAGCGACAAGTGTGCGGCCCACGGCAAGTCCAGAACCATTCAAGGTGTGGAGCAATTCAGTCTTGCGCGTCTGCGGGTCGCGATAACGCGCTTGCATTCGCCGGGCCTGAAAATCTGTGCAGTTGCTGCAAGAAGAAATTTCCCGGTAGGTATTCTGAGCTGGTAGCCAGACTTCAATATCGTAGGTTTTAGCAGCTGCAAACCCAATATCACCACCACATAGCGACACAACGCGATACGGCAAACCGAGCTTTTGCAAAATGGCCTCAGCGTGTGATGTCATGGACTCCAGTGCTGCAAACGAATCATCTGGATGAACGATTTGCACCATCTCCACTTTCTCGAACTGATGCTGACGGATCAGGCCGCGTGTGTCACGGCCGTAAGACCCAGCCTCTGAACGAAAACAAGCACTGTGGCAGGCGTAACGAATTGGCAGATCGGCTACCTCAATAATGGAATCACGCACAGTGTTAGTTACCGGAACCTCAGAAGTCGGGACCAGGTAATAGTCGCTACTATCGGCCCCCGCCTCACTTTGGGTTTTGGCATCGCCCCAGACCAGACGAAACAGATCTTCCTCAAATTTAGGTAGCTGGCCGGTGCCTCGCAGCGAATCGTTATTGACGATCTGGGGCACGTTGATCTCTGTGTATCCATGCTCGCGAGTGTGCGTGTCTAGCATAAGCTGCACCAATGCCCGGTGCAGGCTAGCAAGCTCACCTCGTAACACAGAAAACCGTGAGCCGGTAAGTTTAGTGGCAGTTTCGAAATCCAGTGCATTGCGGCGACTACCCAGATCCACGTGGTCTTTCACTTCATAGTTAAACTGCCGAGGCTCACCGACTTTGCGAATCTCAACGTTATCCTCTTCACTGCGACCCACTGGAACGCTTGCGTCCACGATGTTAGGCAGGCTCAAGAGAATGTCATCAAGCTCAGTCTGAACCGTAACCAGATCGGCTTTAGCCGTCTCCAGCTCATCACCAAGCCGAGATGTTTCGGCCAGCAATGGCGCAATATCTTCACCCCGGGACTTAGCCTGGCCAATGAGTTTTGAGCGACTATTTCGTGTGGCCTGGAGCTCTTCGGAGGCGCTTTGCAGGCTCTTGCGTTTTTGCTCGAGCGCAGCTAACACATCGGTATCCAACGTGTAGTTACGCACACTCAGCCGCTCGGCTACGTGGGCTAATTCGTTTCTGATCAGTTTGGGGTCAAGCATGCGCACAGGTGGTTCGCGTTGAAGGTATTGCGAAGTATATCCGAGTGCCGTGCCTCAAGCTGGTGATCAGAACAGCCGCGCAACCCACATGCCAAACAATGCCGCAATCAAACTGCCACCTACTGTCACGACAACATTGATGCCTGCGGCTAATCCAGCACCGTTTTGTATCAGTCTCAGCGTCTCAACAGAAAATGCCGACAGCGTGGTGAAGCTGCCCAGAAAACCAATAACCATCAACGCATAAAGTGGCGAGCTATTCAGGCCACGTGTTATCAACACAGTGACAATAACCCCCGCTAAAAAGGCACCGCTTAAATTTGCTACCAGGGTCGAATAAGGAAAACGTTGTGCGTGCGCTGCAAGCAGAACCGTCACGCCATAGCGGGCGGATGCTCCCAGAGCACCACCTACAGCAACACAAGCAAACGTATTGAACATACTCACCGGCACTGACCTTGCAACGTGGCTCTCAGAACCATTTTGACCGATAGCATAGTTATGATTCGTCCTTTGAGTTTATTGTTACTGCTTGGTGCAAGCGCCATTGTACTCGGCCAGCCGCTCTACAAATGGGTAGAGCCTGACGGCTCCATTACCTTTTCGGTAAAGCCTCCTCCGAACGGCATCACGTTTGAACAGGTGGATGCCAACGAGTCGCAGGCTCCTTCAGCCGCCACACCTGATAGTGAACCGCGCACCAACACGATATCAACTCCAAATCCACCTGTGGGTGGAGCGCTGCCTGAGACTGTCAAGAACGAAGTGCCAGCTCAACGGGTAGCTCCGCAAGTAAACGGCGGTTCGCAGGCTCAAAGGGGGATCTTTCGCCCAACAAACAACACAACCGGAGCCACCGCACTGCCTGACGCAAACGCACAAAGGGGCGTGGTCGGAGCCGTTGCGAACAATACGGCAAGCCCATCCCAAAACACCCCTGGCAGAACCGCAGCGCTAAAGGCAATCGACCGCAAACAGCGTCAATGTGAAGATTTACAAAAGCGCGTTGTGTCACTAGAGAGGCGATTGAGAAGTCGCTTAACCCCTGATGATATGGACAACACAGTGGTGCATATGGCGCGTTATCAGCGCAGCTACGATCAGCACTGCGTGCAGTAGGTATCGACCATGGCGTGGGTGACGGGTTGCTCTGAAAACGTGTGGCCCTGTCGAAGGCAGTAGCCCAGCCATCGGTTCAGAAACAGATTCAGCTTGTGCCCATCATCAAGATCCCGGGTGCGACGTTCCTCGAAACGACCCTCAGGCAATAGACCACTCATCACCTCGCAACTTCGGGCATCGTGATAAAGACGAATGAAAAGGTCTGGCTCATAGGGTTTTCTGTGAGCCTGTTCGCCAGTAAAGTGGTATGTTAATTTGAAAGTTGACGTGTATTTACTGTGCGTGATGTCCCGCATCTCAAGCGCCGGAGCATCCTTAGCCGTTGAAACGAAACACCCTTGCTGCATAGACCTCAGCTCCGGCGCCAACAGGCGCACGAGCATATAGTTGCGTTCATACAGGTCCATGAGACTTTCGAACCGGCCGCTACTGCGAGGCTTTTGGAGTAGTGAAATATACATCCTGCGTATTATGGGGACCAGATCGCCAAGGTCAAACCTTATTGGCGTTATGTGCGAACGGAATACTCTTCGAGCCTCGATTTTCCTTTAAAAACCCGCTATTGCACCGATTTACCTTTATGCCGTTAACACGTGTAAAATGCTGGGTTGTCTAGACGCTGCCAAAGTTATCGATCTCTGGTGGGTTTATGTGACATAAGCGTACGTATTACGACGATCAGGCAGACCAGAGACTTAATGGCTAAAGAAGAACCCATAGAAATGGAGGGCGTGGTAGTTGATACGCTCCCCAACACGATGTTCCGCGTAGAACTGGAAAACGGACACGTTGTGACCGCACATATTTCAGGCAAGATGCGTAAACACTACATCCGCATACTGACCGGTGACAAAGTCACTGTGCAAATGACACCGTACGACCTCAGCAAAGGCAGAATCACCTACAGAAGCCGTTAGAAAAACGGGTGTCCTGCCGGGCTTAGCTCCTGGCAGTTCAAGTAAACTGTGTGTCATGCGGGAATCCACAACCCGAAACAACCCACTCCACCGAGCCTACCTTCGGAAGGTTTTGAGTGTCCGACACACACAACCTCCTCATGCACTAGATGGGCTGGATTCATGGGTGTTCTGGCTGAACAACCTAAGCTGAATTTTCTTGCACTGAATAAGTAGCAGGCAAAAAAATGCCCACCACCCTCAAAAGACTATCCGAAGATAATCTTTTGGGGATGATGGGCTTTGTAAGCCGCTATCTGGCGCTACATCAAGATACCGTCGCCTCCTTGTTTTCCTTGCTCTCGAACTCAAAGGCAAGATCGCCCTTCTCGTCGAGAATAACCCTGACCCGACCGCCTTTGCTCAGCTTGCCGAACAGTATTTCGTCAGCCAGGTGCTTCTTCACGTTTTCATTGATCAGACGTGCCATCGGTCTTGCACCCATGCGCTCATCAAATCCGTTTTCAGCCAACCATGCTTTCGCCTCATCGTTGAAGTCGATGGCCACATTTTTATCTTCAAGCTGCGCTTCAAGCTCGATGATGAACTTGTCCACTACATTCAGAATGATGCTCTTGTCCAGAGGCTTGAACTGGATAGTAGCGTCTAGCCTGTTGCGGAATTCAGGTGTGAACAGCTTGTTAACCGCTTCAGACCCGTCAGTGGAATTATCCTGCTGGGTAAAGCCCATGGTAGTTCGAGACAAAGACTCAGCACCGGCATTGGTTGTCATTACCAGAATAATGTTGCGGAAATCCGCCTTGCGGCCATTGTTGTCAGTCAAGGTGCCGTGGTCCATGACCTGAAGCAACAAGTTGAATACATCAGGGTGAGCCTTCTCGACCTCATCCAGCAGTATTACAGCGTGAGGGTTCTGAATTGCCGCATCTGTTAGCAGGCCACCTTGATCAAAACCAACATAGCCGGGAGGCGCACCAATGAGACGAGACACGGTGTGACGCTCCATGTATTCAGACATATCAAAACGAATAAGCTCGATGCCCATGACCTTGGCCAACTGCTTAGTGACTTCGGTCTTACCGACACCCGTAGGGCCTGCAAACATGAAGCTACCGATCGGCTTGTCCTGTGGGCCCAATCCCGATCGAGACATTTTGATCGCAGCGCCTAGCGCATTAATCGCCTCGTCCTGACCAAACACCAGCATGCGTAGATCGCGGGATAGTGTCTTGAGCTTGTCCATATCAGTTGAAGAGACGCTTTTCTCAGGGATACGCGCAATCTTTGCCACGATCGCCTCAATATCCTTCACGGTAATCTGCTTTTTGCCTTTGGCAGTCGATCCTTTCACCCGATGATTTGCGCCTGCCTCATCGATAACATCGATGGCTTTGTCAGGTAAAAATCGATCGTTGATGTAACGGCCCGACAGCTCCGCAGCCGTTTTCAACGCATTGTTTGAGTATTTGACCTCATGGAAATCCTCATAGCGCGACTTGAGCCCTTTCAGGATCTCGAATGTCTGATCAACCGTTGGCTCGACAACATCGATCTTCTGGAATCGTCGCGACAAGGCGCGATCTTTCTCAAAGATGCCACGGTACTCTTGGTAGGTTGTGGAACCGATGCACTTGAGCTCACCAGTCGCCAACATAGGCTTCAGCAGATTAGAGGCATCCATCACACCGCCTGAAGCTGCACCCGCACCAATAATGGTGTGGATCTCATCGATGAACAGAATCGCACCATCCTCTTTTTTCAGCTGTGTGAGAATACCCTTCAGGCGCTTCTCGAAATCACCTCGGTACTTGGTACCTGCGACAAGGGCACCCAGATCGAGCGAATAAATGATGGCGTCGGACAGAACGTCAGGAACCTCTCCATCCACAATGCGCTTGGCCAGCCCCTCAGCAATGGCAGTTTTGCCTACACCAGCCTCACCGACCAGCAAAGGGTTGTTCTTCCGGCGACGGCAAAGCACCTGCGACGCCCGCTCTACTTCATGTTCGCGACCGATAAGAGGATCAATTTCACCGGCGAGGGCCTTGGCGTTGAGGTTAGTCGCGTACTTGTCGAGCGGCTTGGCATCGGCCTCACCCTCTTCTCCGCTGAATTCTGTTGAACCTTCTTCAGACTCCTCAGGCTCTTCCTGAGAATTCTTGGCAATGCCATGAGAAATGTAGTTAACAACGTCCAGACGTGTAATGTTCTGTTTGTTTAACAGGTATACGGTTTGCGAATCCTGCTCGCCAAAGATGGCTACCAGCACATTCGCACCAGTCACTTCCTTCTTACCGGAGCTTTGCACGTGAAATACAGCTCGTTGCAACACCCGCTGGAAACCAAGCGTGGGTTGTGTCTCTCGAGTGTCATTTTCATCCAGCAATGGCGTGTTTTCATCCACAAAACTGTCGAGCTCATCACGCAATGTGTCTAGATCGCCACCGCAGGCACGTAATACCTGGGCTGCTGTTGGGTTGTCGATTAACGCCAATAACAGGTGCTCGACAGTCATGAACTCAAACCGTCGGCCACGCGCTTCTTTGAAAGCGTTGTTGAGGGTAAATTCCAGCTCTTTACTCAGCATTGTTCAATCGTCCGCTCTTGATACTTCGTTTCGTTTCAGTCCTCGCCACCCTTTACGCTACTGCCGTAATGGAGCGCTGTGTGGCGTGACTGTTGTCGTTACCTGATCCAGCTACACCTTTTCAAGCATGCAAAGCAGCGGATGTTTTCGCTCTCTTGCTAATTGAGTGACTTGCGCCACTTTAGTTTCCGCGATTTCTCGCGTAAAGACACCGCAGACACCCTTGCCTTTCTGATGGACATGCAACATGACCCTAGTGGCCTGCTCCTTATCCAGCTTAAAAAACACTTGCAACACCTCGACCACAAACTCCATCGGAGTGTAATCATCGTTGAGCAAGACTACTTTCCACAGAGGCGGTTTAGCCACTGCTGGTTTGGCACTTTCAACGGCTAATCCGCCGTCCGTATTGTTATCTTCTTCACTCATTTACTAGTTCCACGAGAACGTAACGCCTAACTGTATGTTTTACGTCAAAACTGATCGAATGGTGTCGCAATCTGCGTGGTAAACGTAGGATCGCAACTTTCGTACCCCTAGAACATGGTGTCTGGAAAACGTAACTCAATGACACGCTGGCGGTTGATTACACGGAGTAAAAACCAACGAAACGAGAGCCACCACACACATTTACCGTTTTCAAGTGAAATTGTAGCTCTAGTGGGCACTCTATCCTTACCGGATTTAACGGTATTACACGAAATAGGAACAAGCGCTGCACGCAAGAGTGCGAGTGAGGTTAAGCCAAAGGCAATTAAACGCACTTGGTGACAAATTAATGACTTTCACACATCATTGTAGCGCCGAACAACTTCACTCATAGAGAGGGAAAGTTCTTCCGGTTGCGACGCGACTTACGCAGCCCGGGCACTTGAGACGCAGGTTGATCCTGTGGATCCAGCACGCTGTCATCATTCTTGATGCCACTCTGGGCCTCACGCGCTTTCTCCTGAAAAGCTAAAGCGCCGTAATTTGCACTGCGTTTTTTCTTTCCAAGCTGAGGCGGTGCAGAGTTCTCGTCATCATTAGCACTTTTCATTGCCGTTAACTTGGCATTGTATGCTCCAGCACCTCGACGGTTGCTACGGCTTTTCTTTCCAGCCCACAACTGCTTCCAACCCATGTCCAGATGGACCGGTGTCACTGGCTGCAAAGACTCTCCTGAGGAGCGATACTCGATACGGTTATCTTCCTCGCCAACAGCCGATGCTAACAATTCAGCGTCTTTTTCGTGCTTGGCAATCTCAAACGCATTGGTACGACGACGCTTCGGATTAATCGCCGCTAACGCCTCTATCTGTTTTTGCCGAAGCACCTGCATCACCACGAGAAAAGTCCAGAAATAGACGGTGAAATTCAAAGCCACAGCACGCGAACCAAATATACAGACCACCGCAATACACGCGGTGGCTGAAGCCCCCCCTATTCCGATGACCTTGACAAAGCGGTCCTCAGTATTTTTACTCAGATAGACACCCAGCCAGAAGCTATAACCCAAAATAACGAGAAACAAACTTAACGCGGGTAGGCCCATTTGAGCGCCTATGTACAGGTACATACTATGAGGATCATTCTCCTCAACCGGCAC
>JALZVU010000270.1 GCA_023301795.1 Granulosicoccus sp. | reverse complement strand
CTGAATGATCCAGTATGCATCGCCTTGTATCAGCGTGTCTGTCAGTTGCAGAGCACTGTAGGTATTGGTTGGTGCGTCATGTGCGAATATTATCCAGCCACTGGAGGCGTCACCATAGGTCGTGGGTATGTCATCACCGAAGATATCGTTCACGGTGTTGCGTGAGGGTGGCGGCACAGCGGGCAAGCTGATTAATTGCCATTCGTTGTGAGGCAGCAGGGCGGTACGCCCCTTTGTACGCACAAAGATGTCTGTGGCGGAGTTGGTATCCACACCAACGGGCAAAATGGTATCTGCAGCTGAACTGTAGGCAATCTCATTGCCGCTTCCGCTCATTGATGGGCTAAAGGCACCCGCACTGTTACCTTCCAGCGTGGCGGCAACGAACGGATTCGTGGGGGTATGGTTGATCAGTTGTAAGCTTTGTGTCAGCGTATCTTTGAGCACAACACTAGAAAATATCTGCCCATCAAGCCTTGATCTAAAAGTAACAAAGCGTCCGTCGGCACTGATGTCGGGGTCGGACGATCTGCCAGGCAACTGTTCGCCACTGTCGCTTGTGCTCACGCGTGTAGTAGTACCAAGTTCTGTGTCATGAACAAAGACATCGCGATCACCGTTTGTATCATCACCGATTAAATTGGTGGCTGTGGATTCAAACGTGATGAAGCGGCCAGTGGCGCTCATACGTGCAAAAAAACTGCCGTCATCTGCTGGCGTATTGGGTACTGCGCCACGGCTGATGAGTGTGGTGGTATCGTTGAGGCGATCTCGCAGGTATACATTGGATACACCACTGACAATCACATCAGGATCCAGCCCCAAAGCATCAGAGGTGAAGGCAATAAAGCGACCATCATCGGTAACGCTGGCACCGTCTGCGCTGCTGCTACCATTAAATGCCTGTTGTCCGCTGAGGGCTGCGCCTGTAGGCACGCTCACCAACTCGGTAGTCTGAAGCACGCGATCAAACAAGAACACGTCGACTGCGTTGTTGATGTCGTTGGGAACATAACCGTCACCAAAAGCGTCGAACACGACGAACCTGCCGTTGTCACTGATAGCAATAGAATTTACCGATGAGGGTTCCGATACATTGCTGTTTCGGCTCACTAGAATGGTTTGCGCTGGCACTACCGGCAAGTCACCAACTTTTGATCCGGTGATGCGCAGGTACGCATTGGTCCCCTCAAGATTAACGCTGGAGTCCTCAAGCAAGCTGTTGCCAATACCGATAAATGCCACTGCTTCCCCAAAACGGCTGGTCGCAGGCGTAAAGCATTGTGTCGGTATAAATCCTGGCCCACTCAGGGCTGGGTCTGAGATATTGACTTGTATCTGATTGCCTTGTGGCGTGCGAACAAAGCAGTTGGTAGCGCCGGTGTCAAAATTGGCATAAGCAACGTAGCCACCATCGATACTGATTGAGGGAGAGTCACTGCTATCGGACCATTCTAGACCGGATGCCTGAACGCTGGCTCGTAGCGTGGTAATGGAACCGTCGTCTACCTCACAACTGTTGCCATCACCCAAAAACCCTGCATCACAGGTGCAGCTGAAGGAGTCTGTTGTTACGCTGCAAGAGGCGTTTATGTCGCAGTCGTGTGTGCCAAGCGAGCACTGACTCGCCGGTGAATCCAGCATGTTGCCAGGGTCGGTGCCTGCGGCTAGTTCTTCGGCGTTGCTTACGCCATCACCGTCGCTGTCTTCGAAGGCGTCGAGAATACCATTGCGGTCGGTGTCGTCGATGGTAGCGTTCAGTCCCAGCGCGGCCTCTACGGCATCGGGTAAGCCATCCTCATCAAAATCCGGCGGCGCAGGTGCTGTGCTCACCACAAATCGGTGCATGCTGGGGTTCAAGGAGCCAGTGTAAACAACGGCGCCTATTGAGTTAATGGCAGTTCGGTTTTGATCAACCAGAAACAAGCCACTGCCTGGCGGTTGTACCGCCACACGTTGAATTAAATCGGCACGCGCAAAGCGCACCTCATTAATCAGGATGTCGTAGGGCTGTGAGTCAGCGAACAGCGAGTAGGTGTCTGTGGTTAAATCCAGTAGAACCACATCGTTGTCATCAAACGCCAGGCGCGCTGTCTCACTACGCAGCTCGCGATTGAGTATGATGGTGCCATCGGGGGTGGCATATAGCTCGGCAAGCAAACCTGATCGCAGTGTGGCACCGCTGAATAGAAGGCTGGCGGCTTGCGCGCAAACTGGCATTACCCACAGACTGGCAATGAGAATACAGAGCGCAGGTGTACGTCGGCTGGTACTGTTGTCTGGCAGTTTGGTATTCCTCACAGTAACGCACCGCTTTGTTGGCGCATACTTATCATTCGCTGCATTCTGGCCGGTTAGTCGCAAAATCCCATCTTACGACCGGATTATTAGTCCTCTCGCCGGTGCGGGAGTCGACAGTGGTCGTTGTAATCTCGACGCATCTAAATCTGAAGGAGATGGTATCGCGTAGCGGGTCATCACCGGTGGCACCTGTTGTCGAGATGCTGCTGACAACAACATCCCTCATTGTTACGATGGTGACCGCCTCTGGCTCGGCATTGTTTGAGCTTGTGAGCACGCTGAGTATTACGTCGCCCCCAATTCTCGCACTGGTGAACAGTCTTGTAGCCAGCTCCGGACTGCTTCTGTCAACACGTTTGCTTACCACCAGAGCACTGGCTATCGCCCGTCCCGGCAGCTGCTGTGAGGCAATTGAATCATTCCGCTGTACGCCCCATCCCCAACTATCAATAGCTATCTGCTTTTCAAAGCCATCTAAAAGGGATTCACCCGTAATCTCGGGAACCTTCAGAACTATATTTGTATTTGCTGAAGCTGGATTAATAGGCGACAGGCAAGCGGCAGTGAGTAAAAGAACCGCCGCCCTGAATGGCGTGCAATTGGGTCGCAGATGGTTCGAGCACGCAGTGACAGTGAGGCTTTTGCCAGTGCGTGTGGCGTTAAGAATTGCTAGTAGTTTGTTCATTGCTATTCAATTACAGCCCGCAAGTGTTGTCGATTTCACCACTGCGGATGTTGAAGCCTGACTGGACAGAAGGTGTGCTGTCTATGTCTAAAGCACCGTTTGATTCCAGTGGTTGGTTGGTGAGCGAGATACACTCGTAGAGGATAGTGAGAGTTTCCAGCGGTGCACCGTCGTCGTCTTCGCTGCCGCCAATGGACACGCTGCTTATAAAGGCATTCGTTAAGGATATTTTATTAGGCGTGAATCGACCTCCACTACTGAGATCGTCCACTGAGTTAATCTCAATGACGTCGAATCTGGTACCCGATACTGCTGCAGCGAAAATGTTCCCTGTTGTCTCATCTTGGGGCTTTGAAATCGATATCGCCGTAAGATTAGTTTGTGCAAATAGCAGTTGACCATTGTCGAGTGAGGGGTCGGCAGTGTTCGAACCACCCCAAGCCCATGAAATGACGTCTATCTGCCCCTCAAATCCTTTCTCTGTAACAGAGCCTTGGATATCACCCAGTTTCATATAGTTGTCGAGTGCAGCCACAGGCGCAGGTGCGATGGTAGCCGCTGCACAGATGGACAAGGGGAGCAGCGCTTTAAGGCGAGCTTTAGACATAGGCTTTCTTATCCTTTACACACAGTAATTAAACTCGAAATGACTATACAGATATAAAGTTAAGGCGCAGGTTTGTTTGTGTATATTTTCAAAATAAGTTAAAAAACTAATCAAAAGTCTAGTGGTCAACACTCTAAAGTATGATTTACAGCGTTCACGCGTACCAGCGTTAAGTGCTTGGAAAAATGTAGCGTACGCTGCACTACTTTTATCGCTATTCCCTTTCAACAAGTCGTTATGGACAAAAACAACCGACAACACCTTGCCGAGGCAAAAAAGCTGCAGCACAGCGGCGAGCTGGTGCAAGCGAAACGTATTTACCAACAGCTGTTGGCTGATAATCCTGACAACCCGGATGCGCTACATTTTCTTGGCATGCTGCACTATCAGGAAAACGATGTTTACAAGGCCGTAGAGCTGATCAGCAAGTGCATAACGGTACAAGCTGACTATGCTGATGCTTATCTTAATCTTGGCAATATTCTGCTTAAGCTTAATGAAGCAAAAGAGGCTTACGCCTGCTACTCAAAAGCGTACGAGCTGGACCCTGAACGTTACGAGACCTTAGCCAACTTTGGCATCTTGTTACGCCATGCGGGTGAGTTTGTTCAATCCAAAGCGCTGTTGCTAAAAGCGTGCAAAATTCGACCAACCGAAGGTGTTGCTCATTACAACCTAGCGTTATCCCTTCAAGCACTAGGACAACTCGACGAGGCGTTGCAAGCGTTGGAGTTGTGCATAGAGCACAGCGCGCACTTTGAGCCTGCCTACACAGCCTATGCCAGCATGTGCTACAAAGCAGGATGTGCTGATAAGGCAGCTGATGTTTATCGAAAGAGATTACAAACCAATCCCGGTGATGTATCAACAGAGCATATGTTGGCAGCTGTTTCAGGAGAGAACGTTCCTGCACGCGCTGCTGGAGAATATACCCGCCTACTGTTTGATCAGCATGCAGCAACCTTTGAGCATAACCTGAACCAGCTCGGTTACCAGACACCACAGCAACTCGGGATAATTTTGGAAGAGATTTTGCCAAACGGTGCCATGCTTGATGTATTGGACGCCTGTTGTGGTACTGGATTGTGCGCCCAATATCTCCAACCTTTTGCCAAGCATCTTACTGGCCTAGACCTCTCATCAGGTATGTTGAATGGGGCGCGTGAGAAGCAACTGTACGACGAACTGGTGTGCGCCGATCTCACAGACTATCTCGCAGACAAGGAGGCAGCGTTCGATGTCATCGTCAGCTGTGACGCTCTTATCTACTTTGGCGATTTACGCCAGGTAATGGCGCAATTCAGTGATGCTTTGGTCCCCGGCGGATTACTGGTTTTTTCATTAGAGCAAGCCACTGACGTCACGCCTGCACCAGACGGTTACGCCCTTGCGCCTCATGGGCGATACCTGCATACGCACGCCTACATCGCACAGTTGCTTGAAGCATGTCAGCTAACGATAAAGCAGGTGTCTGCCTGTGTCGTGCGAAAAGAGCTTGGCGTTGATGTTGATGGCTGGATGTGTGTGGCGGTGAAGCCTTGATGGCAGGGGGCAACGCCACGGCTCACCAAACAGTCGCCGGTGGTAAGCTGTAACTCAGGCAGAATTCGCTGGACCAGCAGATGTCCACGAAACTAGAAAATCCCCCCTGTGTTAGCTAGAGAATCGTTGAATGAATATCGCGACATCCATCAAGCAGTTTGTCTCGCTCCGATTACTATCCATCATCTCGCTGGTGGTGTCGGCAACGTTGTCTATACAGGCGTTCGCGGTAGAAACCGAGCGTGTCAATACCAGCAGGGGTACGCCCGCTGTCCAGCAGAGTGACTTTCCGTCCATCAGCTATGACGCTAGTCGGGTAGTATTCCAAAGCCGTCAACCCAATCTGGTGGCTGGAGACACCAATGGGCTGTTCGATATCTTTCTGTTCGAGAGGCGTTCAAAAGACATCAGCCGTATTAGCGTGAGTAGTGCCGGTGCACAGGCAACAGGGTCCAGTTTCAAGCCAGAAATTAGTGGCAACGGCCGCTTCGTGGTGTATCACTCCAATGCCACAAATCTGGTGGGCAACGCGCAGGCCAACGCCGCATCTAATGTGTTTCGCTTTGATATCGATACAGCCACCACAGAGCTTGTGAGCGTCAATCTTGCAGGCGATGGGGCTGATGGGGTGAGTAACGCCCAAGACCTCACCACCGATGGGAGTTTGGTGGTCTTCGACTCCGACGCCCCAGGGTTGGTTGCCCAGGACACTAATGGCCTGCACGATATCTTTGTGCGCGATATGGACAACGCCACCACCGAACGTATTGTCGCCTTTGATGGAGCTCAACCCAACGGTGCCAGTTTTGCCCCCACGGTGACTGAAACCGGCCGTTATGTGGCGTTTGAAAGTCTGGCCACCAACCTTGTGGACGCCGATGTGGGTAGTGCTCTTAATGTGTATCTGTACGATCGCGTGCTCGACGTTATCGAACTGGTGAGTGCTGCACCGAATGGATCGGCGGCCGATGGCGCGAGTACAAACCCGGTTGTCAGTCGTTTGGGCCGCTACGTTGCGTTCACCTCCCAGGCCACCAATTTGGTTGCGGCTGATGGCAATGGTGTCAGTGATGTGTTTCGGTTTGATCGATTCACCAAAGACATTGAGCGCGTAACCACAAACTTCGAAGGCGAGGATTCCCAGGCAGGCGGTGGCTCGCCGTCGATGGCTGATAGGGGTGAGATTGTAAGCTTCACATCTGCCTCATCAGATATTCTGGAAACCCCTTCTCAATTTACGCCTCTTGTTTATCAAAAGGACATGCGTACAGGAAGGGTGCGTGTGGTGAGCACCTCCAGTGAGGGGGTGCTGGCCGATGCGGCGAGTGTTAATACCGCCACTGATCGCTCAGGGCGCTATGTGGCCTATACCTCGGTTGCCAGCAATCTGGATGGCGATGACCTTAATCCACTGGAAGATATCTATCTTACCGACCAAGGCAATGCGTGCAATGTGGCCTCGGCCAGTAATCTAAAAACGGTAGCCAGTGGGCAATGGGTGCAGCTGTCACTGCCGTGTCAGCCACCAACGGGTACAACTGTGTCTGATCTGTTTGACGATGACATACCCGGTGCGTACGGTGAAACATGGATTGTGTTCACCTATAACCCAGCGGCCCAGCCTGCGGCCAGGTATGTGAATCCTGGTGCTGATGGCACGCTGGCAGCCGGTGTGGGTTTCTGGTTTCAGCAATTAAGCGATACCACCGTTACCCTGGATTTGCCCGAGGGTAGTAGAGGACTGCCCAGTAATTTTGACGAGGGTGCGGCGTGTATTTCCGTGTTGGGTTGTCGCAGCGTGGAGCTCACCTCAGATGTGCCGGGGAATGTCACTTGGCAAATGGTGGGTAACCCGTTCCAGCAAAGTCGAATTCTGGTGGTGTCCAACCTGCGCTTTACAAGCTCTACCGGTGAGTGTTCAGTGCCTGGCGGGTGTACGCTGGGCGTTGCCACCGGCGCAAACCTAGTGTTCGATTCCTTGTTCAGTTTTGATGGTGAGCAATACGTTGATTTGGCCAGCGATCAGACTATCAATGCATGGAATGGG
>JALZVU010000269.1 GCA_023301795.1 Granulosicoccus sp. | reverse complement strand
GTGGTTGTGCCACCAGCAATTCCGGTTCAAGCGCTGATCTGCAAAGCGCTGAAAGCATTTACAATCAGGCCAAGCGGGCTCTGAATCAGGGCGATTTTCTAACCGCTATCGACACCTTCGAGACACTGGGTGCGCGGTACCCGTTTGGCACCTATACCCAGCAGGCACAGCTGGATGTTGCCTTCGCCTACCTGAAACAGGACGATTTTGACAGCGCCATAAGCTCTGCAGACCGGTTAATCAAGCTATATCCACGTAGCGAGAACATCGACTACGCCTACTATATCAAGGGTGTCAGCCATTTTTCACGCGGTGGATCAGCCATGGAGCGCATCTTCCCCCGTGATATGGCCAAGGTGAATCAAAACTGGCTACGTTCGTCGTTTGCTGAATTCGATACCCTGGTACGCCGGTTCCCCGAGAGCCAGTATGCGGCCGATGCGTTAGATCGGATGATTTTTCTTAAAGACGAGATGGCCCGCCACGAACTGATCACCGCACAGTTCTACTACGATCGTGGTGCTATGGTGGCCGTGGTTAACCGGGTTAACTACCTGCTAGAGCATTTTGACGGGTCAAAGCATGTGCCCGATTCATTGGCGCTAATGGCTAGCGCCTACCAGTCACTAGGCCAAACCGACCTCCAGAACGAGACTCTGCGCGTTTTAGCGTTGACTGATCCCGAGCACCCGGCGGCTAAGGGTCTTACTCAGTCCTGAGGTTTTGTCGGTCAATCATTTCTCCGTGGTCTGAAATTTGCGTCACGCTAGAAACCTCTAGCCGATGACAGCACCCTGTGACGGGCAGCCCAGCAAAATTTCAACCAGACAATTCGATCCAGGAAACAGCCCACAAACCGGACTGGGCAGCACTGCGCCTTCTTAACCAGTACAGGTTACTTATCCTGCTAGCGCTGGCTGCTATCTATTATCTAGCAGAAGGTCAGAGCTTGCTGGGATCCGTAGAGCCCACCTTTTTCATCGCTGCGCATCTGGGGTTCTTAATCGTTACATTGGGTTTTATGTATCTAAACCGGATACAGCGACCCGCTATCAACACCCAGTTTTTTATACAAAACTATCTCGACATTCTGTTCGTCTGCGTGCTGATGTTCAGCAGCGGTGGTGTTAGTAGCGGCTTTGGCCCTCTGCTATTAATCAACATAGCGCTTCTCAGTCAACTGTCCAGCGTCAGACATTCGCTACTTTTTGCAGCTATCGCCAGCATAATACTCATGGGTGAAGAGTTGCTCGCTACAGTGTTCACCAACGCCCCTGAAGCTAATTTTCAAGCCGCAGCGTGGCTGGGCTCATTACTGTTTCTTACGGCGTGGCTAATGACCGTACCGTTACGGCGCCTACTTAGCCGACAACTGGTCCGCTCCACAGACTCGCGCGTGGTTCTGGATGTGAGGCAAGTTGCACAACTTAACGAAGAGATTATTCGAGAACTGGATTCTGGTGTGCTCGTCGTTGATCACGCAGGCAATGTACAGATGATGAACGACACCGCGCGCATGCTACTGGCAGTAGAATTTGCCGCAATGCCAGTGAACCTGAAGAAACTGTCTTCAGAGCTACTTAGTAACATGAAAGAGTCTGAGCGATCACCCACACTACAAACTCGGCCGTTTGAAGTGAGTAACACTGGACAGACCATTCTGCCTCAGTACACACGCCTGTCAACGGGTGGCATGCTGATACGACTCGACGACCATGCCCACATTAGCAAGCAGTTCCAACAGTTAAAGCTGGCTTCACTGGGGCGCTTATCAGCCAGCATTGCACACGAGTTACGCAACCCTTTGGGAGCTGTATTGCATGCTGTGCAGTTGATTGAGGAGTCCGACAGACTAGACAGCAAGGATGCCGAGCTACTGAACATTGCCAGACGAAACACCCAGCGCATAAATCGCATCATTGAAGATGTACTGCAACTGTCTAACCGCGACCGCGTAATGATAGAGAGCATTCATGTGGATGAGCTACTGACTCGTTTTGCCACTCGCTTTGTGACAGAAAACAATTTGGACACAACCCAGCTAACGGTTAACACCGAGCCTTGCATAACCACAGCAGATGCTGGACATCTTGATCAGATATTATGGAATCTGTGCACCAACGCTATGCTACACAACGACAATCAGGATATCGGCATTCAGATTTCTTGTGTTAATGGCGATCACGGAACCATCAACATTGATGTTCAAGACACCGGTAAAGGCATAAGCGATATTGACAGAAATAACTTATTTGAGCCTTTCTATTCAACACATCAAACCGGTACCGGCCTTGGCTTGTTTATCATCAGAGAACTGTGTGACTTGAACAAAGCAAGCATAGAGAGCTTGCCTTGCAAAACCGGTGCGCACTTTCGCATAGTACTTTCGCGTGTACAGGACATGGCAGCCTAGCTTATGGCTCATACTGCTCTTATCATTGATGACGAGGCTGACATTCGCGAACTTATCGCCATGTCACTGGATCGAATTGGCTTAAACACGCATACGGCATGTAATCTTGAGGAGGCACGCAACCTACTGGCAATCTACCAGTTTGATGTCTGCCTAACCGACATGCGGCTGCCCGATGGCAACGGTGTGGAATTTGTCAAATACATACTGAGCGTTCAGCCCGATCTTCCGATAGCGGTTATTACCGCGCATGGCAATATGGATGCTGCGGTAGTTGCCATGAAGAACGGGGCTTTTGATTTTGTGTCAAAGCCTGTTGACCTCGGGTTGCTGCGTAATCTTGTGACTCAGGCGATACAGATAAAGGATGCGTCAGGTGGCATTACGAATCCAGATTCGAGTGAAAAAACACATTCAGGAACGGTGTCTACTCATGCTCCAGCAGTGGCAAGCAGTGGCAAGATTGCAAACGTGCACACTCAACTCGATGTGAGCTTGAATCATAACGCTGGTACCGGAGCGCAACCACCATCCATTGGACTTACCAAAGCCCGTAACAAGTCAACTGCCAGCACCAAACATCTACCCACGTTTCCTACGACATCAAAGCAAGAAAGCCCTGCTGACGATGTCAAGTACCGTTTAGCATCAGTCGCACTTGCAAGTGATAGCCCAGCAACAGACCACGTTCAGCTTATCGGCCACGACCGACTAATAGGCAAGTCAGAGCCCATGCAAGCTCTGAAAAACATGATAGTCAAAGTTGCCCGCACCAACGCCCCTGTATGGATAACGGGCGAGTCTGGCACAGGAAAAGAACTCATTGCTCAACTGATACACGACAACAGCCCAAGGGCCAACGCGCCATTTATCGCCATCAACTGCGGAGCCATACCTTCCGAGCTGATGGAAAGTGAAATGTTCGGCCACCGAAAGGGTAGCTTCACAGGCGCACATAGTGATCATGATGGTTTATTCAAACGCGCAGATGGTGGTACGTTGTTCCTTGATGAAGTGGCCGAGTTACCCTTGCACATGCAGGTTAAATTGCTGCGCGCCATACAAGAGCGCAAAATTCGCCCAGTGGGCAGCTCTGATGAAATCAGCATCAACGCAAGAATACTGAGTGCAAGCCACAAGGACCTCGCCACCGAAGTTGATGAGGCACGCTTTAGACACGACTTGTATTACAGGCTAAATGTCATTTGTATCCGCTCTCCCAGCCTCAGACACCGAACGGATGATGTTGTGGCTATTGCACGCCACATTCTAAGAGCAATTGCCAATAAAGAAAATATGCCCGCCACTACTCTACTGACCCCCGAAGCCGAAGACGCACTATGCGCCTATCAGTTTCCTGGCAACGTTCGAGAGCTAGAAAACATTCTGGAGCGGGCGGTAGCGCTAAGCGACAACGATACTATTGAAGCCTCGGATTTAAACCTTCAGCCCAGTAACGGCCCAAGCACTATCAGTGTAATACTGCAGGGGGAAAATCCAGCTGCCAATGATATTGGGGAGCGCGACCAAATAATAGATGCGCTCACACAAACACGCTGGAACCGCAAAGCTACGGCTTCGATGCTCGGCCTGACCTATAGACAACTGCGCTATCGCATCCAGCAGTACGGAATAGATGATGACAAGCAAACTGGTACGCAGTAGCAAAGGCCAACTTTAAAACACACAATC
>JALZVU010000268.1 GCA_023301795.1 Granulosicoccus sp. | reverse complement strand
CTCTGGAGATCGACCCTCTTTCACCAGATTAACAATGTCATCTGCGCCAAACTCATCGTGCAATGGTAGGGCTATTTGTAAATCCAACTCGTCGCCTGTAACGCGACGATTAAAATAGTGAGCAATTTGCTCGACGGATCGCGCCACACCCCACACTCGAAACTCTGCCATCTGGCCGTAAAAGGCTGATTGTCCTAAAAACGAACGTGCGCCAACAAACAATGTGGATTCCGGTGGTACCCAAGACCTATCGCTTATAGAGCGGCTGATCACACCATCAATATACAAACTGACTCGTCCGCCTACACCATCGTAGACGCAGGCGATATGAACCCATCTACCCACACCGCTGGTCCCAAGTTTGTGCCTGATTCCTATACCAATATCCCTCAAGACAACAGTCAGACCCATCCCCGTTTCCAGACCTATGGATAAACCCGAGCTATCTACACATGCCTCGTGCCGGATGACTTCATGATCAGGCTTGAGCCAGAACTCGATGGTAAAACTTGATTCAAGCTGTACCGATGGCATCATCAAACCGGATAATTTTCTATCCAGGCTTTTGAACTCGGCAACGCGGGCCCCAGGATTACCGATGGATGCTGAGCATGGAAATACCTGACCATTGAGAAGCTGCGCACCACCTAATTCAGTGAGGCCTGGAGTCCTTTTTAGATCATCACCAACGAATGATTCCATGGGCACACAGGCGAGCAAATCAGGTTCATTACCTGTCAGAGTCAACAAGGAGTTCACTTTGATTTCTTCTACATCAAGCGCCACCGACCAACACCGAAAGTGAGCAATCTTGCCAGCAGGCGCTCCACCTCCCGCCTTGTTGCCAAGCCACGCCAAAGGATTTCGAATTGTCGCCCTCAGCTGTACACTGGCATCTCTCAAGCTGGTGCCAGCAATTACTGGTGACAAATTACTTTGACGCCCCGTTTCCTGCTTAGTGAGATTATGAAGGGTCACCTCCCCTTGCACCTCTTTTACACTCATCGGCCAGTGTGCTACCAACCCTTCTGCATCAAACTCAGGTGCATCAAACATGAACTCGCGAATTTCTTCAATCGAGAGTCGGCGGTTCCAGAGCTGGACATCAGATACTTTGGAGTAAACTACATTTGTACGAGGGCGGATATTTATAGATGTCTTGTTGGGTATGCGCTCGCTTATGCGAAGCTCTGTGCGATGCAACTCCACACCATTAATATAAATTACAGCGATTTTATTGAGAAGTGCCACCGCAACATGAAACCATTTTTGAACTCTTAAATTACGAAGAACCCTAGTAACCCCAACATCATCTCGTGTCGTAATCACTATCTCATCAAGACGACCTCTACTAACTGTGACGCCGAATTTTTCGGAAAAGCAACTAAATAGCTCCGCCCCCCTTCCGGTGCCAGGCTCATTAAATTGAGTCCAGGCCTGTATTGTCATCGATTGATTAATATCCATACCCTGAATATTTCTGGCTACAAGCCCACCAGCCGGCACAGTCAGCGCAAAACGAGAAGGCGCTACTTGGCCGCGTTTTTGATGCCCTACTGGTTTTCCATCCAAAAAGAACGAGGTTGCATCTGCCTGTGTTGTGACAGCAACATGGTGCCAACCACGATCGAGAGTTCTCTCAAGATCTACACCAGCATCGTGGAAAAATCCATCTACCACTGTACCAATGCGTCGACCTTCCGCGATGGCAAGCGCTGATTCTTCACCCGCTGTATCAGACACAAGAAACGTTAATGGATAGGGTTGGCCGTTTGTTGCGAAGCCTTGTGCAGTGGCCTGCTCATCAGCACCGGCAGTTTGCACAGGCGGTGGGAAGTAGAACCAGACTTCCACTGTGTGCCCTGCCGCGTGAAGTGCTATTGAATTCGTAAGCTTAAGACTCGCTTGTGGAAGAGCGACGTTTGCACACAAGCGTGCACTGGATCCCAGCCATTGCTCATACGATGAGTTGACATCGTCACTGGCTGCATCGTATTGCGTAAATCGCATTCTGCCTTGAGTGTCAAAGTAGCTGACCTGCACATTGCCTTCCGCAGTAGCTGCTGTTGTTACCGCCGTTGATGGCGAGCTGTAACTCAATTGCGACCCATAGGTTTTGAGCCCAGCAGGATCCTCAGCAATCAACGCCATGGAACCATCAGAACCTTGCCACCGGGCATCCAGATATTTGCTGCTGGTGGTATCAATATCGTTGTTCAGGCCATTAAGAATAGCCGCAAGATCTTGTACTCGGCGGCGCATACTATTCAGATTATCATCGCTGAGTGCCAACACCTCAACAAGCCAGTCTATTCGGCTTTGCGTTTGGGCGAGCCACCCCCGTAACTGATTGCCTGATTTTTTCTGTTGTTCCAGTCGTTCCGGATACCACTCAGGTCGATTGTCTCCTTTGGGTAGAAGTTGAAATCGCTGTTTATCGTCACCGCTATAGTCATTCCCAGATAATGCACTGCTTCCAGAGGCTTCCAGTACAGCAACATGAAACTCATTGCCAAAACTGTAGATATCGCTACCGTGATTAAGTAAGTTCCATCCAGCACCCTCAGCCTTGGTATCTGCAAGAATGACTTCGTTGTCGAAAGTCTCGCTCGTTGTGTAGACGTGGGGTTCGACTTTCCACAGAAAGGAAATCCCAAGCGCTCGTCGTTCCTCGCTGTGCGTTGTGGTGACAGTGCGATCGCGCATTGCGAGATATTTGTTGTCATCCCATTGACGTACGGTATAGGTCGACTGCCCAATAGGCTCAATGATGTAGCCCTGCGCAGCTCCGACCGAAGAAGCGATGTGGCCATTGACCGCTTTGACCGAAGAAGCACTGCCAATATTATTCTTCAGAAATTTCCAGGATGCACGGGACTGCAGGCAAACCACATAGTTGAAAACGTCACGCTGGAATGCAAGAACTTTGGCATCCTCCTTTGCCAGGCGTTCGCTAAAACTACTCTTAACATTCTCCTTTTCATCCAATTCAGCTTTCATTTGTGGTTTGAGGCTGGCAGCTTTCAGCTTTTCATTCAGATCGGCAATTTCAGCACGCACGCTTGCCTGCGTTCGCTCCAACGCAGGCAAGCCTCGAATCAGTTTTTCAAATTCAGCGCTATTGTCCTCCTGCCTGACAAGATGTTTCAGATCATCAGTGTAGTGAGTCGCACTGATGGCTCCACTGATCATCTCAATGCGGTGGCGTCGTACCGAAATCGTCGCCCATTCTTCCTCCGGCAAATCATCACCATTGGCTAACCCTTTGAGCTCATCAATTTCAAAGCAACGTATCAGGTTGATATCATCTGGCACGGTGAAGCGCGCAGTCAACCGAAACCAACCGTCTCCGATATCAACAAAGTCGTCCTGTTCAAAACTACTGTCACTAAAAGAGGTTCGCTGCTCACTGGTTCTGGAGCGTTGCCCCCAATAGCTCACGGTAAACAACTTATTGCCAGCGCCATCTGCACTATTCAAATCGTCCAGCGTCCAATACCGCTGATTGAACGCTGTGGCTTGAAATTCAAATGTCTCTCGGTAACTGGCACCTTGAACTACAGCTATCAAATCATCATTACCGAATCTGACCGCAAGTCCAATTGAATTACGGCGTGCCAGTTCAGTGGCAGACATGAATACATCCCCGTATACCATGGCGTCTGCACTACGCTCACTAGTAGCCTGAGCAAGATCCGCGGTCAGGGTTCTGGATTTACCGGGCTCAGGATCGCTTAGAATTCCAGAACAGCGCCAGTAGTGGATCAGACCACGCTCATTGCCCTGCAGCTGCAAGTGCATGCTGGAACGAACGGTCTCAGGCGATGGGTTAACGTTCCAAAGCTCAACTTCGGAGAGTCTGCCATTAAATTCTGTAAGCGCACTCAGGCTACCTTCTGCTTGCGTCCGATACGCACTGATTTCAACGCTTGAGTGTAACTTGCCGTGCCGAGGCTTTGCTCCTCCATTATCAATTGCTCGTAGTCGACCGCCACTGCTTTCGGTGCGCATGCTCCAATGGTGCAGTAGGCTTTCTTCAGTGCCTATTGGAGAGCGATGCATGTACCGTTTGACCTCTTTATAGGACAACGCTCTGGACCAAAAATGAAGATCGCTGATACCACCCTGAAAACCTTCAAACTGCGCTGCCATTGCAACAACAGACAGGCGATGTGCACGCAATTGTGCAACAGGTGAAAAAGAACCAATGGCGCTCTGCTCAGTGTCGATATACAAAGTTGCCGTGCCGTCTGCAGCCACCGTTGCTGCCACATACACCCATGCTTCAGAGGCGTGTGCAATCTCCAGCGTCTGGCTTGAGTCGCTCAGAGCGATGTGCGAGCCAGCAGCATTACCCAGGCGCAGTGAATCGGTACTCGACTCACCAAGACCTATCTCGACACACCAAGCGTAGCCCGTATCCCATCGTGCTCTGAAGACCACTGAATATCCCTGGCTGAGATCATCATTCAGATTTTTCGCAACAAAGGGTTCAGTGCCGCCATCGAACTCAAGCCCATAGCGAACGCCGTCGATCATGTGCGCAGCCAAGGCATATCGCTCAGTGAAAGCATTACCTTGATATTGAGCGAGCTTGCCCGGGGCACGATGCGGCGTGCCTAACCAAATCTCATCAACACTGGATGCCTGCTCTGACAGCTGGGGCGCAGCCAACTCTCTTAAATCCAGATGTGCTTTATTACGTGTCAAGTCACTTGCTTGACTAGCCCGCGTGCGCTGAAGTGGCCAGAACGCCACCAATCCCATTTCAGCACCCGTTAGTGCCACTTTACTAGTGACGAAAATCTCATCAAGACTCCGTGCATTATCCCAGACTCTGACATCCGCCAGAAAGCCTGAGAAGCGTTCGAAACTCTGCAGCTCAACTTCCAGTGAGTAAGCCTTCAGGTTAACGTCTGTTTGCTGGTGCACGTCGTCGTCAATACGTGTCCAGGACTTGTCAGAGGTATCTAGAACAATACGGAATATTGAACGCTGCTGGCGAAGCTCCATCTGCGTATCAGTGCGCGCTATTTCAAAATACACACCGCCTACTACACCATCAGGCCCACGCTCCACCCACTCGCGTCTAGTGGGTGTACGAAGATCCCAGTAGTGTTCAGCATTCCGGTATACGCGGTTGACATTAGTGGGTGTAGGATCTTCACGTTCAGCGTAGTGAATGCTTTCAACCGAACCCGTATCAACATCTTTGAGCATAAACTGCTTACGCGTAAAATTAACCTGGGCCCATCTTCCATGCATACCAGAGGGATTATGTGGATTCCTGTCCAAGCGCGGATTTTCTTCAAACAATCTAGTGAGCAAAGCGCGCCTGGACAACGCGTCAGCAGCTAGTATTTCTTGTTGTTGAACCTGAACCGCCTCTGCGAAATCGTCACCCAGAAATCTGGCCATAGATAAGGCTCCAGCGTCATCGCCAGCACTAAAAGCCGCAGACATCTCGCGCATCACTGCCAACCCGTCATCGCTGTTGGTAGAAGAATAATTAAGCCACAAGCTGTCTTGCGAGCGATGGTACTCGTCGTATGTTTCAAACCAACCGTCGTCTAGCGTCAACTTCCAACGACTCTGGCTCATACGCTCGAATTCAGCTATGTTCCCGTCGTGATGCCACGCAAATCTATTGATGTCCGCCACGATCGTATCATCAACATCAAACCACTTGCCTGATTCAGTCTCGACATTCTGCGACGACTCACTAATCATGTTTCCAGAGATACTGAATAACATGCTATCTGCACCCGTACCCTCAATCCGCTTTAAACGGACCAAGTCAAGATCATTAGGAATTGTGTGAAACTTGTCCCCCGTCTTTTGTCCACGGGTATCGAATTTCTCCCATATATTCAAAGCTGTTTGCCGGTAGCTTTCACCCCCATCAAGCACGACCAGCACAGCGTTATGACCAGAAGCATTCGACTCGGTTACACCGGCACCAAGTGCACCCAATGAAAACTGTGCCTGTAACGCCTGAGCATCTTTAGTGGACAGTAGTGATTGAGTGCTGGCCGCAGGCGCATCACCAACAGCATCTTCAATGGCGTTCACATAAAGCCTGGCAATACCTGATTCAGGGTCGTATGTTGCTGCCAAGTGATACCACTGCTCATTTTTCAGCAGTGTTGTACCTTCAATCACGGTTCCGTTAGCACTCCACTGCGCGACCCGCTTGCTACGCGGACCTGTCACCGCAAGCTCAAAACTTCCGCTCTGGCGCCATGAGGCTATTACACCTCTACCCGCTCCAATAGGACTGACCCATGCCTCCAGCGTAATCTGCTGTGTTTCAGGCATACCGTATTGGGTTGATTTGATGGGCATACCAACATTGTTGAGACGTAAGTTCTCCAAAGGCAGATGAAGAGGCTTTAGTGGCATCACCTCACTGCGCATGTGCACAGCGCCATTCTTCAGAAGTGTCAGGGTTGTCTCACCCGTGGTATCACCTCGGTAATCAACTTGTGCTGCCACATGTATCCAGCGATCAACAGGCAGCACATCTCGATCGCTGAGCTTTGTGCGATGGCCGTCAGCAAAACGAGTAGACAAGCCAAGCCGCCCTCGTCTGTCCACACTCAGATTGATAATGTCAGACTCTGACGAAAAAACGGTTTGTAGCTCGCCGCTGATCTTATGCAAATAGATCCATGCGCTCAAAGCACGTTGCACACGCTCACCAGAATCCAGCGCTTCAGCATCCACTGGATCAGTTAACAGATAGTCTCCCACGCCATCAAATGACAGACCACGCCTTGGACGAATGCTCAGATTGACAACTTCGCCACTTGGCCAGGGCTGCTCAATAATGAAGCTGTTGTCCTCTCCCACACGCGTAATGGGAAAAACACCGTCATAGCGTTGAGTACCTTCTATCCGAATCTCATCACCTTCACTCAAGTTATGCGACACACAGGTCACCTTGAGCTTGCCGTCATCAGCGGGCAAATAGCTGGCTATCATATTTTCAAACGCAAGGCCTGCGCTCTTGTCTTCTATAACCTCCCAGTGGCCTTGTGTTGTTTGTGCCTCTGTGAATACAGCCTCTATCTCGAAAGTGCCAGCTTCCTCATCGACATTCTTGGCAACGTAGCTTCCGTCATACGTGCGCGTACCCCATAGTTTGACATTTTGCCCAGCTTGCAATTTGGTCTGACTTCGACCAGATGTGAGGGAGGTAACCTGTACCGAGCCATTGGTGCTTTCCCCAAGCTCGAGTATGTGCCCCTTTGGCGGCGGGGTTCGATCAGCAATGAGCTTGATTTCATCAAGATCAGTGGAGGGTAGCAACACCTCTTTGGCGGACCCAGCCAACAGTGTACTCTGCCCGCTACGATCAATCTGAGACAACAATCCAAAAGCGCCAACAGAAAAACTCAGTGCCGTCATCACAGGTAGCTTGTCACCCTCAGAAGCTTCAACGGCAGGAAGAACAGGCACCACCAACATGACGCGCGTATCTTCCTTTAGCAGCTGCATTTCATCGCCGCCTTTGGTCTTTCTCGATACCTGATTGTGGTACAAGGTAGAATCAAAGCCTTGAGCAACTTCTCCGTCTATTTCAAGCGTCCGATAGATGATGCCTGGAATGGTCTTGGTGACTCGTTTATCAGCCTTATCTGGGTCTTGCTGAATCTTCTGTTGATCTGTTGGATCAACCAGACCCTCTGCTGAGGCCGCCACTGAGACCAACCGCAGTGCTGGGATGCCATGTTGATCATCACGACTATATACAAAGAAGTTCCAGCGGTGCTTGCCATGCTCTATGGTTGGCATGATCTCAACCGAGAACCAGGGCTTGGCAGGATCAAAAACACCCAGAAAAGTCAGCTCTTGTGCAGGTTCAAAAAAGGGTTTCTGATAGGTATTGCGATACGCCAGTGTGTCCAGGTCTGTTGCCCCCGACCCTGCAATACCGCCTTCCGGCACCAGCCTTTGTTCCGAGCGATGAAAGCGCACTTCTAGCTTGGGCACTAATTCATTCGCCATACCATCCAGAATAAAGCGGCTCATCAGTAAACGATGATTATCGGAAATTCGAAAAATGTACAAATGATCAAGGCAGGACAGTATTTTCACACGAGCCGGTAGCGAACGCGTTGCGGCTGCGGCATAAACTGATCGTGTTATGGGTGATCCCGTCTTATCAACCAGGTTCAAACTTTCATAGGCATGAACCGATGCATCAGAAGCAGCCTTTCCCAAAGGCACAAGCTTCCATTGCTCGAAGCCCGGCATGGACAGTTGTGCGGTTGGTGTAACAGCGGAGTCTTCAAACCCACTCTGGCGGATGGTATAAAACAACAACCCATCTCTATTGGTACCCACGACAATGACCTTGCCATCGTGCGTTACGGTGGCAACATCTGCCATATCGAAGTTCGCAGGAACTGCCGACATACATATCTCCGTTTAAACTAACTACAAGCAACGATACTGCACTCGAGAGTGCGCAGTATCGTTCGTTAGCCGAAGTTAAAATCTTATAAACAGAAACCGGTATCGGCGTCGGATTACTGGTGTCGTACAGTCGCTATATTATTTAGCGCACCGCTACGAACCATCCTGTCGTCCAAGAATACCCCGAAGCATCGCAAGCATACAGCTTTGCCGGTCATCAAACGCCTCGATAAATAAAAGCTATACCAATGTATAGCCAACAAAACATGCCACCCACTTGTCATGCAACACCCACCGCACCAGGTGAGTGTGGTGAGTAAGTTCGCAATACCTAAATTACTGAAGAGCTTGTCAGTTAGATAGCAAACATAGGCTGCATCAATAGATGCTTACCAAAAAATGACTTTAAAAACTTGCTTGCTCACCTTCGAGCCTCCTGCTGCTGCTATAGATGGGGTCGTCAGTTGGATCCAAATTAATGGTGATTCTTAAAGAGAGTGACATGGGCTGTGACGCTAGCGTAAATGCTTTAATTTACTGTGCAAAGGTCACACAGAAACACTCAAGATATTTCCAAATCATATACAAATATACCCTCAACCCCATCCACAGCCGCCTCCACCAACTTTGCACCTACCGCCTGATGCGCAGCATCTTCAAGGTAGTTATCTCTGGACAATGCAGTATCAAAATCCACGATAAACCCGTCCGAATAGCCTTTATCCATACCGTGTTCTGGGCTTACATTAGAACCTGCATGAACGGCAAGCACGCCATCCAGATGGTGTTTCAACGCATCAATTTCGCTATACAGCTCAGCGATTTTTTCATGGCTTATCTCGGGTTTGAACCGGATGAACACACAGTGGCGAATCATGATATTCCAAAGCTAAAAGTTAAAGGGATAAGGTTCACGCACTAAACACTAAACACTACGAAAAGTGCACCCGCTGCCCACTATCCGACGACGCCACCATGGCCTCAATAATACTGATCGTGTCTCGTGCTTGCTCACCAGTGACAGGCAACTCGCCCCCCTGTTGAATGGCACGAGCAAAATCTCTGTAGATTCCAGGCCAATCACCTTTCAATGTGGGCGTGCGACTTGTCACGACCTTACCCGCCTCTATCGTGGTTAGAGTTCCGTAGTGTGATTCGTCTTCCAGCCCATAGCGCTCATCAGTAGGTTTGATTGCCTGGTGCCTGAGCTGATCTTCCTGTGGGTCGAGATGTTCCTTGAACCACGATCCTGTAGTGCCGTGGACGCGATAGTGCAGTCGATTATCAGGCACCAGCATGCCAGCGCTCAACTGTATACGCAGGCGTCCCTTTGCCATGCGTACATGAAACTGATCGATAATTGCTGAGCCTACACGTTGCTTCTGAACATCCGCCTGGAGCCAATCGGGCATACCAAAAAGCACAAGCGCTTGATCCACTAAATGCGCGCCTAGATCGTAGTGATTGCCGACGCCTGGCTGCTCGGTTTCTTGCCATCGATCTTTGGGTACTGGGCTGTGGCGATCAAAGTGCGCTTCATAGTGTGTCACCTCTCCAAAAACCTGTTGCTCCATCAAGGATTGCAGGGTGATAAAATCTGCGTCATAACGGCGGTTCTGATAACAGCTCGCGATCTTTCCTGCCTTTTTTGAAGCTGCAATAACAGTGTCTGCTTCTGCCACAGTCGCCGTAAAAGGTTTGTCACTCAACACGTGCTTGCCGGCTGCCAGTGCCTCCAGCATCAGCGGTGCATGGGTATAGCTAGGGGATGCAAGAACCACAAGATCGATATCCTTATCTGCTATCAGCTGCGAAGGCGTTTCATGAATACGTACACTTGGGTGATCTGCCAGCACGTTCGCAGGCTTACTGGTAGCCACTGCAACCAACTCCACTCCTGCAGCTTCATAAAGCGGTGTGTGAAACACCTTACCAGCAAGCCCATAGCCCACCAATCCTATCTTTAGTGGTGCAACACTCACGATACCCGCACTCCAGTGTCTGAATCGAAAAAATGTGCCTTTGCCATATCAAATGTGAGAGCCATGGTTTCGCCCATCTTTGCCGGTATATTGTTCGCAATACGCGCTGTAAAACTGTAATTCTCATCACGGGTGGCTATGAAGGTGTCTGACCCTGTTGGCTCCACCAATTCCACTGACAGCGATAGCGTATTAACGAGCGCCGCCCCAGGCTCGTTGTCACCACTGGGTTGATTGATATTTTCAGAACGAATGCCAAAGTCAATATGCGGATTGTCTATTGCTCTGGTATGCAGCTCTTCACTCGGCTCGAATAGCTTCAGGCGATGCTGGCCGAACCTGAATTCAAGAGCATCGTCAGATTTGACAAGTTCACCGCTAACACGATTCATTGCCGGTGAACCCATGAAATCCGCCACGAACGTATTCGCAGGGTAGTTGTAGATTTCATCAGGTGTACCTACCTGCTGCAACTCGCCGTGCTTGAGCACCGCTATTTTGGTTGCAAGCGTCATGGCTTCTATTTGATCGTGCGTTACGTAGACAATGGTAGTGCCAAGGCGCGCATGAAGCTTCTTGATCTCAGCCCGCATATCAACGCGTAATCGTGCATCCAGATTGGATAAGGGTTCATCAAACAAAAATGCTTGTGGATCTCTCACCAATGCTCGTCCCATGGCAACACGCTGGCGTTGTCCTCCCGACAGCTGCCCGGGCTTTCGCTTTAGCAGTGGCTCTATTTGCAGAATTTCTGCAACGTCAGCAATTTTTTTAATGCGCTCAGCTTTTGGAACACCACGCGTCTCCATCCCGAACCCGATATTGTCGGCAACTGTCATATTCGGATACAGCGCATAGGATTGAAACACCATGGCAATATCACGATCAGAGGGGTGCAAGTCTGCAATGGAACGTCCCGCAATACGGATGTCTCCGGTGGTTGCCGGTTCAAAGCCTGCAATCATATTGAGCAGTGTGGACTTACCACAACCCGAAGGCCCTATCAGAACAAGAAAGCCACCTTTTTCAACATCAATGGAAACAGATTTGAGTGCATCGGTACCTGCGTACTGTTTACCCAGATTGTCGATCTCGAGAAAACGTTCAACCTTTGTATTCATTGTATCTATCAGCCCTTAACTGCGCCAGCCATCAGGCCACGTACAAAATAACGCCCTGAAACCACATAGACGATGAGAGTCGGCAAGGCGGCCAGTACAGCGCCTGCGAAATGCACGTTATATTCCTTGACCCCTGTGGAGGAGCTGACAAGATTATTCAACGCTACCGTCATCGGAACCGAATCTGCATCGGCAAAACTTGCACCGAACAGAAAGTCATTCCAGATATTAGTGAATTGCCAGATGACAGTAACCACGATGATCGGTCCGGATGAAGGCAACAGAATGCGCCAGAAAATACGAAAGAAACGAGCGCCATCAATTTGCGCTGCGCGCACAAGCTCTGTGGGAAAGGCTGCGTAGTAGTTTCTAAAAAACAACGTAGTAAATCCCAAACCGTACACCAGATGTACTAACACCAATCCGGTAGTGGTTCCCGCAAGGCCCAGTACGCCCAGCATCTTTGCCATCGGTATCAGCACAATCTGAAAAGGGATAAAACACGACAGCAATATCAGGCCAAAAACCACTCCATCTCCACGAAACCGCCACTTGGTCAGTACATAGCCGTTCAACGCACCCAGCAGTGTCGACAACAGTACCGCGGGCACAACCATGGATATGGAGTTGTAGAAATACGGCTTCAAGCCTGTAGCCTGAACACCGATTTGAGCCGTTGACCAGGCACTTCTCCAGGGATCCAGCGTCCAGACCTGCGGCAATGCCATCATGTCCCCTTGCCGAATCTCGGACAACGGTTTAAACGAATTTGCCAGCATCACGTACAACGGCAGCAGGTAGTAGATGGCAAATACGAATAACACAACGTACAGCGCAAAACGCCAGACAGTGAATTTACGGGCTGATAGCTTATTCATCGGCGTGGATCAGCGCGCAGTTCAGCGTACAGATAAGGCACGATAATCGAGAAAATCATGATGAGCATAATGATTGCTGAAGATGCGCCGATGCCCATGAGGTTTCGGCTAAAGGTGTAGGAGTACATAAAGGTGGCCGGCAACTCGGTCGCTTTACCCGGTCCGCCCCCGGTGAGCGCCACAACAAGATCATAGGACTTGATGGCCAAGTGGGCGAGAACCACAAACGCTGAGAGGAACACAGGCCGCATCAACGGGATGATGATTCGTCGGTAAATGCGCACACGGGACGCGCCATCAATTTCAGCAGCGCGAATGATGTCAGGGTCTACGCCCCTTAGCCCAGCCAGAAACATCGCCATGACAAAGCCTGAGCTCTGCCAGACCGCGGCTATCACCACCGTGTAGATGGCGTGAGTGCGACTTTTTATCCAGTTAAATTCAAAGCTCTCCCAACCCCATTGGTGCATGGTGTGTTCAAGCCCGATACCTGGATCAAGAAACCACTTCCAGGCAGTACCGGTAACGATAAACGACAGCGCCATGGGATAGAGATAAATAGGACGAAGCAGACCTTCAGCCCGTATCTTCTGATCCAGCATAATGGCTAGAAACAAGCCCAACACGCTGCAAATGACGATGTACAGGGCGCCAAATATAGCAAGATTTTTTAGAGAACCGGTCCAGTGCCGTAGCTGCCACAAGCGCTCGTAGTTATCCAGCCCTACAAATCCATACGAAGGCAACATTTTTGAATCAGACACCGATAGATAGCCGGTGTAGATAATGAAACCATAAACAAAAAACAGGATCAGTAAAAATCCCGGACCCAGCACCAGTCTTGGTAGCCACGCTTGAAACCAGTCCTTCATGACATCAACGACAGCAAGTTGAAGAATCGGCCCACGGTCATTGTGCCGTAGGCGAATCAGAGTAAAAAGACAACACCGTTTGAAAGCCGTACAACACACACGCGGTGATGTACGGCTTCAATTTACTTACAGAACAGCTTCGATGGAATTTGCCAGCTCGCCAGCAGCTTCTTCACTGGAAAGCTCGCCGTTAAAATGCTGCGTTACTACGTCATAAACCGCATTCTTTATGGCTGCAGGTGCTGCATGCCCATGAGCCATAGAGCCAAACAGTGAATTGGCTGTATTGGCTTCGGCCAGATCTGACATCGCTTTCTTGCCACAATCATCAAAGGCATCATTGGGCACGTCGGTACGCGCAGGCGCTGATCCTTTCACCACATTAAATGCTGACTGAAATACCGGGTTCATGATGGATGATGCCATTTTTAACTGCGCATCACTGTCGCCGTCATCCTGACCGAACATGGCGAACTGATCAGAATTGAAGGTTACAGATCCTTGAGTTCCCGGGAAACGGATGCACAGGTAATCTTCACCCGGTGTCTGTTCCGCCTTTACGAATTCACCCTTTGCCCAATCGCCCATCATTTGCATACCAGCTGAACCTTCAATCACCATGGACGATGCCAGGTTCCAATCACGACCCGAAAAATTCTCATCAACGTATGAGCGCAATTTCTCCATTCGGTTGAATACTTCGGTCATTTCATCACCGGATAAGGCGTCCATATCCAGATCAATCATGGATTTCTGGTAGAAGTCGTTACCCATCGAGAGCACCACAGCATCGAAAATAGTGGCGTCTTGCCAAGGCTGACCGCCATGAGCCAAAGGCGTTATACCGTTTGCTTTCATTGCATCCAGCACCGTAACCAGCTCTTCCCAAGTGGTTGGCACTTTGCCACCCGCCTCGTCCAGCGCAGCCTTGTTTATCCAGACCCAGTTAGTTGAGTGAACGTTTACCGGTGCAGATATCCAGTTACCGTCGTGTTTGGCAAACGCCTGCAATGCCGTAGGCACCACCTCATCCCAATTTTCCTCAGCAGCAACGGAATTCAGGTTACCCAGTACACCTTCATTGGCCCAGTCTGTGATGTCAAAGCCCAGCATCTGAACAGCTGTGGGCGCGTTACCCGCGGTTACGCGAGCTCGCAGTGTGGTCATGGCAGCTTCACCGCCACCACCGGCAACAGGCATGTCCTGCCAACCGACACCCTGCGTTTCAAGATCCTGCTTTAGAACATCCAGAGCGGCAGCCTCACCTCCTGCTGTCCACCAGTGTAGAACTTCTACATCTTCTGCTTGTGCCGCGGTGACGGTGCTCAAGCCTAGAACTAAAGCCACGCTGGCAGCGATTGTTGTGGTTTTCATGCGATTCATACTCCTCCAGTATTTGTATTGTCTAGCAACTCCGACTGAATAGTAACGTTACAGTAAAGCCTCGTCAAAGGTATTTTTTAAAAGCTTATTGACATCTGTAACGTTACAGATATGATTCCCCCTATGGGAAATACCAAGGACTCAGCTGTTTCAGGTCGTCGCGATGCCCGTCCAACGCTTAGAACCGTTGCTGACGCGTGCGGACTCGCGGTTACAACCGTGTCGCGAGCCTTGAACGATGGACAGGACATAGCCCTTGCCACGCGTGCTCGCGTCAAGGGCGTTGCTGCTGAACTGGGTTACGTGCCAAATCGGGCCGGTCAAGGGCTGCGAACCGGACGTACCAATGTGCTCAGCTTGCTGCTGGCACCGCATGCAGAGATCACCGGTTACACCACCTCCATCATCGAGGGCTTCAGCCGGATTTGCCGCAGCAACGGGTATGAGTTATCCATCTCACCGGATGGCCGGGAGAAAGACGAATTATCGGCTGTTAAATCCATTGTCGAGAATCGACGCGCAGATGGCATTGTATTGTCTCGAACCACGCCCAACGATTTGCGGGTGCGCTATCTCCTTGAGCACAACTTCCCCTTCGTGACGCATGGGGTGACAGAGTTAGCCACGCCCCACGCATCCGTTGACTACGACAACCAGGGTTTTGCAGAGCTTTCTGTCAATCGACTTGTACAAAAAGGGCGGCAACGGCTACTACTGATAGGCGCAGCTCCCGGGCTTACCTATCAAACCCACTTGGATACAGGCTTCGCTCGTGGATTGGCTCGTAATGGTTTCCAGGCGCTCGAACCTGCCGGCCAATACCATCTGGAGACGCCTTTACTCGCCATTCGTCAAGGCGTGTGCGAGCGCTTCAAGCAGCACTCCCCGCCAGACGGCATCGTCAGTGCGGGAGAGCTGGCAACGTTGGCCGCTACCGCCGGAATCCGTGACGCCGGCTGTAAACCCGGTGTTGATGTTGACATTGTATCGAAACAGACGTCCAGCATTCTCAACTTCGTCGATCCACCTATCGACTCCTATTTTGAAGACATTGTCATGACAGGAGAGCTTTTGGGAAACACGCTGTTACAGGTGTTGAAAAATACCGATCCGCAAAAACCACTACATCATGTCATAGAGCCTCAAGAGCGCTTTAGAACCTGACCACCCACTTTGCCTTTACTAGCAGGTATGCACAATGACAGATACTCTCCCTGATCTGGGTAAATACATTTCCAATGCTAAACAACAGCTACGCCAGCACTCACAGATAGAGCAAGCGTTTGACAATGTACGGTCGGCACTTTGTCCGGCGGTTGACGAGGTAGCTAACCTGCACGCGAAGGGTATTTCTGTGGTACCAGAGTTGTCTTATAAAGCTATAGCAGCTGGATCTGTAAGCGCATCAGACATCGATAAAATCAAGCAACGCGGCTGCGTCATCATACGCAATGTCTTTAGCGCCCGGCAGGCTGAAGAATGGAATGACGAGTTGGGCAACTATCTTGATACCAACAATTACCTTGAACGTGCCAAGGAAAAAGCGGGACTAGACACCTACTTTGGGGATCTTAAGGATGCTAAACCGCAGATCTACGGTGTCTATTGGTCCAAACCACAAGTTATGGCAAGGCAAGCAGAATCGATGGCTATAACAAAACGTTTTCTAAACGGTTTATGGGATACCGATGCACCTGCTGGCCCAGAGTTCGATCCTGATCATGACTATGCCTACGCTGATAGAACGCGTCGCCGCGCTCCGGGTGACACCACCTTAGGCTTGTCTCCACACATGGATGCTGGCTCCTATGAGCGCTGGGTTGACCCTGCGTTTCAAAAAATATACGCCAATGTGTTCTCTGGAAACATTGACCGATACGACCCTTGGGCGGCTGCTTACAGAACACAAACCCGTGAATACGATTCACCGGCTGTCAGCTCCATGTTCCGAACATTTCAAGGCTGGACAGCACTAACAGAACAAGGACCCGGCGACGGCACTCTGGAATTGCTACCCGTGGCAAACTCTATTGCCTATGTACTGCTGCGCGCATTGCAAAGCGATGTACCTGACAACGAACTGTGCCTGGCGAAACCTGGAAGAGCTCTAGGCGTTAATCAGCAGTGGCACCCTGAGTTGATGCCGGGAATAATTCCTATACAAACGGTGGCGCCAGGGGACACCGTCTGGTGGCACCCGGATGTCATTCACGCAGTTGGTAATGAGCACCGTGGCGATGACTATGCAAGCGTTATCTACATTGGAGCAAGCCCGGCGTGTACCAAGAACAAAGCCTATGCCTTGAAACAAGCCAAAGCCTTTAAAGCAGGACTCAGTGCCCCTGACTTTGCGGCCGAAAACTATGAAGTTGACTTCAAAAACCGAGCATTAATCAGCGATCTAACCGAGTTGGGACGACAGCAAATGGCGTTGTAGTGCTGCCGACTTAGCTGTTGCTGATACGCTGTGCGAAAAACGTGTGCGGGTAACTCTGCTCAGGGTGTAGCAGGGCTTCCCTGCTTATACCCGTACACATCAAATCGTTTCAGCACACGCTTGGCCCATTCAGTGTGAGTAGCAGGTTCAGCCATAGCACCATCACTTTTAAAGACGGCACTGGCACCTTGCGCAAGAATTGCCTGTGCGCTTTTAACATCTGAAGCCCAGACCGCAAAACACTCATGAATGACTTCTACCTGTGATGGATGTATGGCCGTTTTCCCGACGAACCCAAAATCTACATCCTGCAAGCACTCTCTGTGAAGAGTTTCCATATCATCAATAACATCAAACACAGGAGCTGTCAGAGCATACCCTCTCGAACCAAAACGGCACATAAGCTGCGACATAAGCCAATTTATAGGGCCCTCGTACACAGTACGGCCGCGTACACAACGTAGTCCAAGACACGACAATAGATCATTACCCCCAATACGTAAGGCCATCAGTCGCTCTGTGTTGTGCGAATCAAGCTCAGCTAAAAACTGCCCGACACTGTCCGGGTCAAAAACCCATTGACTCTCAAGGGTTGCCATTAATGATAGATGGGTGGATTGGGCAATATCAAGCCATGCGCCCAGATTGTGCGAGGAAATCTTGGGCACAACAAACCCTTGTACTTGTTCAATTCCAGTGTAGGTCGCAATGATTTTAGCCATTGCCAGATTGCGCGGGCGAACAAACGTAAGCACTGACTGCGGGCCTCTACGCTTTTCAAGCAATCTGCTTAACGCTTTTAAACCACGATCAACATCAGTGACCGCCAGAGCATCTTCCAGACACAGCACAACAGATTTCAATCCGCGGTAGCGTTGCCCGGTGATGATATCTGCCACATCGGGATGTATCACTGGCACATACATCGTAGCCCCAAGCGCCAATGAATCGATTATTTTACTCATTGCTG
>JALZVU010000267.1 GCA_023301795.1 Granulosicoccus sp. | reverse complement strand
AGGCAGGTACGGGTGGATAGAGGTACTGGCGAACCGGCTGCAGGTGACAACACGATGCTCGAGATGTTTTTGGAAGAGTACATGCCTGATGAAGAATCCATCAAGCGGGCTGAGGCTGTTGAGCAGCAAAGTCAGAATGGTGGAGAGCCTGTCCTGGTGCAGAAAACCCGAAAGCAGAGGGTGCAGGAAGTCGAGTCGTTGTTCTAGCCTGGTGGATTCATGAATAGTTCAGGCTCGGTTCCTAATGTTGCTAGGTGGAGCTTGCCGTCCAGATGCTCACTGAGCATCTGGACGGTATGCGTAATAGCGTTTTACTTAGCGCTGAGCTCGCGCACCGCTTCAACCATGACACCCAGATGCTCAGGATTCACATGTTGGTGGATTCCATGCCCCAGATTAAACACATGTCCGGGGCCTGTGCCATAACTGTCGAGCACGCGTTTTACCTCGTTGCGAATATTGTCAGGCGAGCTGTACAGTACTGAAGGATCCAGATTGCCTTGCAGCGCTACTCGATCACCCGTTCGCGTACGCGCGTCGGCTAGATCAGTTGTCCAATCCACGCCAAGCCCGTCACAGCCGGTATCAGCCATGATATCCAGCCACTGACCGCCATTCTTGGTAAACAGAACCACCGGGACTTTGCGGCCATCCGCCTCGCGGGTCAGGCCATCGACAATTTGCTGCATGTAGCGCAATGAGAATTCGCGGTAGTTTGCAGGTGCTAAAACACCGCCCCACGTGTCGAAAACCATCAAAGACTGCGCGCCTGCTTCCACTTGTGCATTCAGATAGCTGATGACTGACTGTGCTGTTTTATCCAGCAATTTGTGTAGGCTGGCAGGATCACTGAACATCATGCCTTTGACCTTGGCAAAATCCTTTGTACCGCCACCCTCAAGCATGTAGGTAGCCAGTGTCCATGGGCTGCCGGAAAAACCGATGAGAGGCACTCGTCCGTTCAGCTCGCGGCGGATGGTGCTTACGGCGTCCATCACATAACGTAGCGAGTCGTTCGGATCAGGGATGGGGAGTTTGTCTACATCCGCGGCTGTCTTTATCGGATTGGAAAACTTGGGACCCTCGCCTGCTTCAAAATGCAAACCCAGGCCCATGGCGTCGGGAATAGTCAGAATGTCAGAGAACAGGATGGCAGCATCCAGATTGAACCGATCAATAGGCTGTAACGTCACTTCACAAGCCAGTTCCGGATTCGTGCACAGGCTCATGAAGTCACCTGCCTGCTTGCGCACACGCAAATACTCAGGCAAGTAACGCCCTGCCTGTCGCATTACCCAGACGGGTGTACGAGGTACATCTTCGCGATTCAGGGCCCGTAGGTAGATATCGTTCTGCAGTTCTGCGCTCATCGTTCCTTGTTCTTTATTGTCAGTCGAAAGTAAGCCTTAGGCATGATTTACTGGTACCCCTGCAGGCTAAAGGATTTCACCCGAATGGTCACGCATTTACAGCTTTTGGTTTTGAAGTTGTCGCAGATACGGCGTTCAAGTATTGCGCAATGCCCTCGGCAGCATTACGACCTTCGAACACAGCCGTCACCACAAGATCGGAACCTCGAACCATATCGCCACCGGCAAACACCTGCGGGTTAGTCGTCTGGTGCATGTAATTGCCGATCTCCGGCGCCACTACGCGGCCTCCCTCATCGGTTGTAATATCGAAATCACTGAACCAGGCAGCAGGATTTGGACGAAATCCAAAAGCAATCAGTACGGCATCAGCGGGTATGATTTCTTCCGTGCCTTCAATCGCTTCAGGCATGCGTCGGCCACGCGCATCTGGCACACCCATCTGGGTGGTGATTACTTTCACGCCAGTGACGTTGCCGTCTTGATCGCCCACGATTTCAATCGGTTGCCTGTTCCATAGAAAATCGACACCTTCCTCTTTGGCGTTCTTCACTTCGCGCCTGGAGCCTGGCATGTTCTTCTCATCGCGACGATAGGCGCAGGTGACAGATTCAGCGCCTTGGCGAATGGAGGTTCGGTTGCAATCCATAGCGGTGTCACCACCACCGAGCACCACGACGCGTTTGCCCTTGAGGTTGATGAAATTTTCTTTTTTCTTGTCCCAACCGTATTGATAGTTAACGTTGGAAATCAGGTAGGGCAATGCTTCGTGCACGTTGTTCATGTCCTCGCCTGCAAAGCCTCCACGCATGGAGGTGTACGTGCCCATGGCTAGAAACACAGCATCGTACTCGTCCAGCAATGTTTGAAACGCTATGTCCTTACCGATTTCGGTGTTCAGCACAAATTCCACGCCCATCTCTTCCATGATGTCGCGCCGGGTGAATACCACTTCCTTCTCAAGCTTAAATGGAGGAATGCCAAAGGTGAGCAGGCCGCCAATTTCCGAGTATTTGTCGAATACAACCGCTTTGATGCCATTTCGCGTAAGAACGTCTGCACAACCCAAGCCTGCAGGGCCAGCACCAATTACCGCTACCTTTTGGCCAGTGGGTACAACGCCCGACATGTCTGG
>JALZVU010000266.1 GCA_023301795.1 Granulosicoccus sp. | reverse complement strand
TCTACCCGCTATGGCCGTGGCAGCACCTGCAACAGGCGTCGACCGCGAACCGTACGTTCCCAGTCCGTACGGTGCTGTATCCGTATCACCTTCTTCTATGGTGATGTCATCAGCCGAGATACCAATTTCAGATGCAAGTATTTGTGCAAATGTAGTGGCGTGACCTTGTCCTTGCGAAATGGTACCAAGGCGTGCAAGGGCTGAGCCTGTGGGATGAATGCGTATCTCGCAACTATCGAACATTCCCATACCCAGAATGTCACAATTCTTCATGGGACCTGCACCCACGACTTCAGTAAAATGACTCAAGCCAATGCCCATTAACGTGCGTGTTTTACCTGCTTTAAAATCGACAACACGCGCAGCCTGCTCAGCGCGCAAAGCAGGGTAGTCCACCGCGTCCAACGCCTTTTTCCAGGCCGTATGATAATCACCAGAGTCGTACTCCCAACCCAGCGCTGAGTGGTAGGGGAACTGTTCTTTCTTGATGAAGTTAATCATGCGCAGCTCGGCTGCATCCATGTCTAACTTAATGGCCAATACCTCGATCATGCGCTCAATAAAATAGGCCGCTTCAGTCACACGAAAAGAGCAACGATAGGAAACACCACCAGGGGCCTTGTTGGTATAGATTCCATCAACAGCCAGATACGCGGTTTTAATATCGTATGAGCCGGTGCAGATGTTCATGAATCCAGCTGGAAACTTGGTGGGGTCGGCGCACGCATCAAACGCACCATGATCTGCCGTGGTATGGCACCAGAGGCCAAGAATTTTACCTTCTTTGGTAGCGGCTATTTTGCCCTGCATCCAGTAGTCGCGTGCGAATGCGGTTGAGGCAAGATTCTCCATTCGATCCTCAACCCATTTGACTGGAACTCCCGTGACAATGGAGGCTACGATGGAACATATATAACCCGGGTACACCCCTACCTTGTTGCCAAAGCCACCACCGATATCCGGTGAGACCACGCGGATATTATGCTCAGCTATTCCGGATAACAACGAGGCAACGGTTCGCACCACATGGGGTGCCTGAAAGGTGCCGTACAAAGTTAACTTTCCGTTCACCTTATCCATCGACGCGACACTTCCGCAAGGCTCTAGCGGGCAAGGATGTGTGCGGTGGTAATACACCATTTCTTCGGCCACCACGGGTGCATCAGCCAGAATACCTTCAACCGCATCCTTATCGCCCTGCTCCCATGTAAAGATATGATTAGGATGACGCCTTGCACCATGAGCACCTTCTTTAGCATCGGCAATGTCCTCACGAAGAATGGGAGCACCCGGTAGCTCAGCTTTAAACGGATCAACAAGAACCGGTAGTTCTTCATACTCAACTTTAACCAGATCAATTGCATCAGCAGCAATGTAGCGATCTTCCGCGACAACAAAAGCAACCTCTTGCCCTTGAAAAAGTACCTTGCCATCAGCGAGCACCATTTGCTTATCACCAGCAAGTGTTGGCATCCAGTGCAGATTTAAAGGCTCAAGATCAGCAGCGGTTAATACAGCAATGACACCGGGTAGTGCCAGAGCGGCGGAGGTATCAATAGATTTAACATAGGCGTGTGCATGCTGTGAGCGAACAAAATCACCGTAGAGCATACCGGGCAGTTTGATGTCGTCTATGTAGTTGCCCTTACCTTGTGTAAATCGTGAATCCTCTACACGTTTACGCGAGGTACCCAAGCCTTTAAGCGAGGCTTTGCGTTCTTCCATCGTCGGAGCTGATACGCTCATGCTGCGGACTCCTGAGTTTCATTGTTGATAATGTCAGCTGCCGATAACACCGCCTTGACGATATTCTGGTAACCGGTACAGCGGCACAGATTGCCGGCGATACCAAAGCGTACGTCGTCTTCGGTGGGGGTCGGATTCTCCAGTAGCAGACGATGGGCTCGAGTTATCATGCCCGGCGTGCAAAAACCACACTGTAGACCGTGGTGCTCTTTGAACTGCTCCTGCAATACATGCAATTTGTCTGGGCTTCCCAGACCTTCCACTGTGGTAATCTCGGCGCCCTCAGCCTGCACAGCGAACATCGTGCAGGATTTAACCGAACGACCATCTATTTCAACCGTGCACGCGCCGCAGTGCGAGGTTTCACAACCGACATGCGGGCCAGTGATGTCCATGCGATCTCGAAGGACATGGATCAATAGTTCGCGCGGTTCAACACTGGCTTCATGTGCCTGACCGTTAACGTTGAGCGTGATATTGGTTTTTTTCATGAATCTATTCCACGTTGGGTAGAGGTTCGCGACTACGCGCGTGACCAGGCACGATCGATGGCGCGCTTAAGCACAGTCGAGGCTGCATGCTTTTTGAAGGCCACAGGGCCGCGGTTATCATCCACAGGCTCAATAACCTCAATACAAGCTGCTACTACCTTGACAAGCGTCTCGGCATCCAGAGCACTGCCTACAAGTAAAGCCGAGGCTTCCTCGCAGTAGATGGGCGTATCGGCCAGGTTGGTCATGGCGATAGACGCTTTCGAACACATCCCGTCAGCACCTTTGCTCAACAAAACCGCTGAAGCAGCTGTCGCATAGTCGCCAATTTTACGTTTCTGCTTTTCATAAGCGTACCCGCCCTCACAGACGGGGAAAGCGATGGCACTGAGAATCTCTAGATCATCTCGTGCTGTGAAGTAGGCCGCCTCGTAGAATTCACGGGCTTTCACATCACGCTCGCCGTCTGGCCCCACTAGCGAGAAGGTGGCGTCCAGGCATTGCATCAGACCTGGAAAATCGTTACCCGGATCGCCGTTGGCGACATTCCCGCCGATAGTGCCTTGGTACCTGATTTGTGGGTCAGCGACCTGCAACGCAGTTTCGGCCACAATGGGTGCAGCGAGCTGCAATGCCGCGTCATTGATCAATGTGTGCTGAGTAGTCATCGCACCGATAGTGCACGTTGAGCCGTCAACTCTTATGTAATCCAGATCACGGATCTTGCGCAGATCGATCAAGTGCTCTGGCATTGCCAATCGCAATTTCATCATCGGTATCAGGCTGTGTCCGCCTGCGATTACACGGGCATCGTCACCCAGCTCTCCCAGTAACCCGACAGCCGCAGGCAGGCTCTCGGGTGCGTGGTATTCGAAGTTGCCTGTAATCATCGCTAGTCCTCTGGATACGGCGCCCGGCTGGCGCTTGGCTTGAATTCTCCACAAAACTATACCCAAGGAATCAGTGCATGATTAGCGATAGCACCAATGGCGCACGGTGTGTCACGAATGGCGATATGGGTGCACCAGTGGCGTAAACAGCCAGTGTTAGCGCTACAAGCCTAGCTCTGCAGTCAGCTCATTTACCCGGGCTCGACTCACCGGCACATGCGTCAACTGGGTGAATCCTTCAAAGCGGCACACCCCAGAGTCACGCTGTTTCTCGAAACTCTCAACCGCCGCTATGTTGATCAGGTAGCTACGATGGGAGCGGTAGAATCGCGCACCGATTAACCGCTTTTGTGCTTCGGTGATGGACCACGGACAGAACTTAACGCCATCTCGGGTATAGAGCTGTGTATAGCGCCCATCTGCTCGAATCGCTCCCACATCACAGCTTTCAACGAACAAGATCTGCTTTTGTTGCTCGTAGGGGATTTTGACAGACAGTAGTGACTCTGAGGCCCCAGCAGCGACATCCTCGGCATGCTGTAGCTCCGGAACAGCCAGTTGATTTAGTGAATCTGTTGGGAAAGATGTGTGTGCAGCGCTCAATTCTCCTGCCTGCACAACAACTTGATCACCTATTTGCTTATCTGACTGTTGTGCCTCATCAGGATCACTTCGAGGAGCTCCAGAAGCAGGCTCTAGTGTCGCATTGGGAGAGTTATCACCGGTCGTATCCTGCTTCTCACTTTCCGGTAGCTGTACAGAGGCCAGCGGATCTGTCCGCGTTGAATTGCCCTGTGTGGGCACGTCATCAGATTGTTCAGTGCTGGCAAGCGCTGCCAATGGAGTTTGTGTCTCGACGCCATCCGGTGACGGGACAAACGTGGAGGCTGCCAGTAGAAAAGTGCCGCAGATGACAAATCCTGCCACGCTCACTGCAATGGCCAATGACCCCTGATTCAACGCGATGGCAAGCTCCTGATAGTCAGGATCAACCGAAAATTGCGTTCCAATCATAGCGGTGTAGTGAACGACCACGACCGCCAGACCAAACATCACCCCACCTTTGACTATATTGAGTCGCGAGCGCGAACCGTACGATACTTTGATGGCCACAACCCCCATGACTAAAGCAAGGAGGGACGCCCCCACCACGGCTATCATGTTGAAATCCGGAATCACACCGCGCATGCCTAACATGCCCACAATATGCATCGATACAATACCGACACCCAGGCAGAGCCCGGCAGTATTGAGGATCCGTTGCGTGCGTTGTCGGAAATGCAATAGCAACAAGGCAAAACCAACCACCAGAACAGCAATGAGTCCCGAGCCAAGTGTTTGCAG
>JALZVU010000265.1 GCA_023301795.1 Granulosicoccus sp. | reverse complement strand
CCAGCAGATGGCTCAAGCCTTCGCGAAAGCCATTTACATGACCCAGTAGTCGAGGTGTCACGTAGGTCGCACAGGATATCGTACGATAAAGTCCGAATCCTCTGTTCATCCCTATCTAACAGATGAACAGATGGCTAGCCAATAACCATTATACCGCTGGCGCGTCACCAGGCAGCACCATAGTTTGTCTGATCCCCAAAGCAATCACTCAACACTCACCCAGGACTTGGCTTCATGCGACGCCCAGATAGCATCGATAACCCGGTTCACTTCATGCCCGTCACGAAAGGTGGGCCATTGTGGTTTACCAGCATGAATAGCAGCCAGGAAATCACGCGCCTCGATAATAAGCTGATCTTGATAGCCCGTGCCGTGCCCTGGCCCTAGGCAAAAATTTACGTAGTCCGGATGCTGAGGGCCTGTGAGAATCTTGCGAAACCCACGCTCAGCTTCTGGCCCTTCCATCTTATATAGCCATAGCGCATTCTGGTCTTCCTGATCAAAGCGGATAGCGCCACGGCTTCCAACAATCTCGTACGCATAGCCCATCTTGCGCCCACTACTGACGCGGCTGAAATACAGATGGCCCATCACCCCGGAACGGAACCGGCAAAGACACTGGGCATGATCATCATTGCTGACAGCTTCACGACCACCATCTGCTGTGGGTCTGTCGGTGAACACAGTCTCCACGTCTGCACACAGTGAGTCGATGGGGCCTGCCAAAGCAAGCGCGGCGTTTATCATGTGTGAGGACAAATCGCCCATGGTGCCGTTGGCTTTTCCTTTGGTGCGCCAACTGGAAAGCGCCTCTGGATCAGCGTAGAAATCTTCTGTATGCTCGCCTTTAAACCAACTGATATCGCCAATTACCCCCTCTTCAATCAGGCGTCTCGCGTATTGGGTAGCCGGTGTGCGAACGTAGTTGAAACCCACCATGTTGACCACATTGGCAGCCTCGGCAGCTTCGGTCATCTCAAGGCTCTCAGCCATGCTGGCGCCCATCGGCTTTTCGCACAGCACAGGCTTTCCAAGAGCAATAGCGGCAAGCGCAATTTCTTTATGTGTGGATTGAGGTGATGCAATAACGATGGCTTCAACCGCCGGATCGTTGACCAGAGTTTGCCAGTTTGCGGTGGAACGATTGAACCCCAGGGCACGCGCCTTTGTCGCTGCACCCTCCTCTGTCGTGGCGCAGAGCATTTCGCACACGGGTCGTAAAGGGGTATTGAACACAGCACCCACGCTGTGCATCGCCACTGAATGTAGCTTACCCATGTAGCCTGCGCCGATAACGCCTATTCCAATCTTAGTCATAAAACCGTACCCAATGTCCAGCGCATCGTAAGCGCAATAGCCGAAGGTCCACATTCTACCGCTAGATTAACCACAACGATTAAGGAATAATTGCTGCCGAACTGGATATTGCAAGGCGCTCGCCCTATCCTCACCCTTCATCACCGTTTATGATGAAGGGTGAAAATAACGAGGACAGCATTCTCATGAACACCCTTTCATCGTGGAAAAGTTACGGCGGTACGCTATCAGTACACGAGCACGACAGCAATGCCTGTGGCTGTGCCATGCAGTTTGCCGTATTCACCCCGCCTCAAGCTGCAAACGGCAAGGTGCCCGTGGTCTGGTACTTATCTGGCCTGACCTGTAACTGGTCAAACGTGATGGAGAAGTCAGGCTTGCAACGCGTTGCAGCAGAGCTAGGCGTTATGGTGATAGCACCCGACACCAGCCCGCGTGGAGATGCCCTACCCAACGATGAGGCCTATGATCTTGGCCAGGGTGCTGGCTTTTATATCGATGCCACAGAGGCGCCGTGGGCTACGAACTTCCAGATGGAAACCTATATCACGCGTGAGCTGAACGAACTGGTGCTCAAAGAATTTGCTGCCGACCCAGCTCGCCAAGGGATCATGGGGCATTCCATGGGTGGCCATGGGGCGCTCACACTGCATTTGAAAAACCCACAGACGTACAAAAGCGTATCGGCATTCTCACCAATAGCGGCGCCGATGCAGGCCCCGTGGGGCAAAAAAGCGTTTGCCACCTATCTGGGTAGCGACGAGTCCAACTGGTCTGCACATGATGCATCGCAGCTGGTTAGCGGCTCACCTTCCAAAGCCCCTATTCTGGTGGACACCGGTGGCAGTGACGGCTTTCTCGAAGAACAGCTGACCCCTGACATTTTCATTGCAGCCTGTAAAGCAGCAGGCCAGTCGCTGGATTATCGAATCCAGGATGGCTATGACCATTCGTATTGGTTTATTGCCAGCTTTATTGAAGATCACCTTCGGCATCACGCTAAACATTTGTAATCCAGCTCAAATTATCACTATCCAATGATCGAATTCGACAACAGTTACGCACGCCTGCCAGCAGCCTGTTTTGAACGCGTTGACCCAACACCCGTTAAGGCCCCTGAACTCATCAAACTCAATACAGCTCTGGCGCAAGAACTAGGTCTGGATGCGCAATGGTTAGCCAGCGAAGAAGGTGTGAACATGCTTGCGGGCAATGCGTTGCCAGAAAGCTCTCAGGCACTGGCGATGGCTTACGCAGGTCACCAGTTTGGTAATTGGGTGCCACAGCTGGGTGATGGCCGTGCCATCTTGCTGGGTGAAGTTGTCGATGCGAACAATCATCGTTTTGATATACAACTCAAAGGCGCAGGCAGAACACCTTTCTCACGCGGCGGCGATGGGCGTAACTGGATGGGCCCCGTGCTGCGCGAATATCTGGTTAGTGAAGCTATGGCCGCATTGGGTGTACCCACCACGCGTGCATTGGCGGCTACGGCAACCGGTGAGTTCGTGCTACGCGAATCCGGCCCAATGCCGGGCGCCATTGTCACCCGTGTTGCGCGCAGTCACGTACGCGTGGGCACGTTTCAGTATTTTGCTGCAAGAGGTGATCAAGAATCACTGACAGCCTTAGTTGATCATGTAATCGAACGGCAATATCCATCATTGACTGAGGCAGACAACAAGGCATTATCATTACTCGAAGCAGTGATTGATGCGCAAGCCTCACTGGTCGCGCACTGGCAGTCCATTGGCTTTATTCACGGTGTTATGAATACCGATAACTGTTCTGTTAGCGGACACACCATTGATTACGGCCCATGTGCTTTTATGGATACTTATCAGGCTGACAAACTATTCAGCTCGATTGATCGCGGTGCACGCTATGCGTATCAGAACCAGCCGCGCATCGCGCAATGGAATCTGGTTAACCTTGCTCAGTGTCTGTTGCCGATGATGCATGAGGATCAGGAAAAGTCGGTGGAGTTAGCGCAGGCCGCTATCAATCGTTTTGACGAAATATTTGTCCATCACTATTCTCAGCGTATGCGGGCCAAGTTAGGCCTGAACAATGCACAGGATAACGATCTGGCTTTAGCTGCCAATCTGTTAAAGCGAATGGAAGATGAACAGCTGGATTTCACACAGACGTTCACACAGCTCAGCTATCCCGATGCACTATCGCCGTTTGCCGCTGGGGGAGCTTTGCATGATTGGCATTTGTCGTGGCAACAACGACTAGGCAATGATAGCGCCCAAGCTGAGCAAAGCCGATTGTTGATGCAGCAGGTGAATCCGATCGTTATACCGCGCAACCACCTGATAGAGGCGTTTATTGAACGTGCTGTTGCTGACAACGATGTCAGTGATTTCCATGCCATGCTGGACGTGGTCACCACACCGTTTGACGAAAAGCATATAGGTTCGCTTTACGCCACGCCGCCTCAGCCTGAAGAACGGGTGACTCAGACGTTTTGTGGAACGTGACGCTTAGACACTCGACAGCAACGCTTAGGCTGCATTGTGCCTAAGCTGCACAGTGCCGCTTGTGTAAATTGCGTTGCGGCACGAGACTCAGCTTAAGCTGTGATATCAGGAGAACTCAAGGTGTTATGCAGCACCTTACGCGCGTTTTCCATGCCGGCCGCAATGTTCGCTGGCACACCACTGGTATCTATCGATTTGCCATCGGTACCTGCTGCTGGATTTACTACCACGGCTAGGCACGCATAGTCCATACGTAATTCGGCCGCCAGTGAGGCTTCGGGCATGCCTGTCATACCTGCAACGGTGCAACCATCACGCGCCATGCGCAATACTTCTGCGGCTGTTTCAAAACGTGGGCCGCGGGTGGCACCGTAGGTTCCAGAGTCCACGACATTAATGCCATCAGCGTTACGTGCGCCATTAATTAGCGCCTGGCGCAGTCTGTCGTTGTAGGGATAACTGAAGTCGATGTGCTCCACCGGGTCTTCTCCACCGTCGAAGAACGTGCTTTCCCGACCATGTGTGTAATCAATAATTTGATCAGGGATAACGATAGACCCCACCGTGCAAGTCTTGCAGATACCGCCAACCGCACCTACGGCGATGATCTGCGTGATTCCGACATTATTCAACGCCCATATATTGGCGCAATAGTTCACGCGGTGCGGCGGAATGCGGTGAGTGCTGCCATGTCTTGGGAGAAACGCTACCTCCTGGCCATCCATTTCACCAAAAACAATAGGACAGGAAGGCGCGCCGTAAGGCGTTTTAACCATCTCCCGTCGGGTGATAGTGAGCCCTTCCATACGGGCAAGGCCCGTACCGCCGATGATTGCAAGTGTTGTCATAACTGAATTGTCTTGTGGAATTTGCCCGTCTGTGAATAACAGTCAGGGCCCCGAGGCTTATGGATAATGCCGCTCACAGGTATTTTGTAGCACTTATCACGCCCTGCTAGTCATCTAAATGGCCCTAGCTTGAACTAATAGCAGACGTTACCACGATGACAACCAAACTGAGCCCTCCCTATTGACACCGCTAGGTAAACATTGCGAAAAGCTCCTCGCCTGTCACCATTGCAGTATCGTTGGCGTACGCGTAATGAGACGGCTTGGCCTCGACAAACAGCTGCGTACGAAATTCAAGATCATCGCTGTTCTCCAAAACACCAATATGAACCGCGTTATAGCTGTTATCTTTCATGCGCCAATACAGATGGCCACCGCAATCGCCACAAAAACCTCGCTCTGCGTGGTCAGAACTCGCATAGTGCTTTAATGCCGCATCCCCTGCTGTCACTGTTATGCTTTGAACGGGACAAGCCATGGCTGGGGCTCCCCATTTCCGGCACATCTCGCAGTGGCACACATGGTAATGCGGCTCGTCTATAACGGTTTCAAATTTTACAGTGCCACACAGACAACCACCCTTTCGCGTTGTACTCATTGTTACTTCCCCTGTTGCGTGCCGCTAACGTTACACCAGTTTAGTCAGGATAAGCCAATGGCAGTAAGCACGCGCTGTGAAATGGTATTCGGAAAATAACGTCGCGCCAGAAAACTAACATACTGACCAAGCAGTATTTTGATCTCCGCATGCTATACCCAATTCACTGCGTAAAAATTCACCAGACGAACAAGATCGGAACATTCAAATCAGCGTAATGCCATCTGAAAAGTACGACCACAAACAGCTGCGATCACTCGAGATGGAACAGCGTGAGGCACAATATGCAGCGCTTAAAGGACGTGCGGTGGCACTGCTGGCCATAGGCTTGCTGGTAACGCCACTGGTCCCATGGCCCGGCCCACTATATCTGTACTTTGTGCTATCCATATTTGCCTTGCTAGGCTGGGGAGCCTGGTTTGTAGGGAACAAACCCTGGACTAAGGTATGGCACCAATACGCTTTTGTAACAGCCGATTTCGCGTTGATGTCGTTTGCGCTGATTTATCCCAACCCGCTATTGCCGCTTGACTATCCACCGCAACTCATCTTGCGCTACGGCAACTTTATCTTCTTTTTTGTACTGCTTGCAGGCTTGACGTACGCCTATCAGCCACGTCTTGTGTTGTGGGGTGGATTGTCGGCAGCATTCTGGTGGAGTGTGGGCGTTTTCTGGTTATTGAAAATGCCCGGCACGGTTCGGCTTTCACCTAACGACTCAAGCCTAGATGAGCAACTAATAGCATTCGCCACCCCTACTTACATTGACCTTGGCACACGTGTGCAGGAAATCGGCGTGTTGCTCATTGTTTCTGGGCTTTTAGCCTTGGCAGTAAAACGCTCTCGTGCAGTTGCTATCCGACAAGCCACGCTGGCCCGTGAGAAAGCGAATTTATCGCGTTATTTTTCAGACACCACGGCTGAACTACTGGCAGGAAAAAACAATCCGTTTTCGCAACCCAGAGAACAGAATTGCGCCGTCATTTTTGCTGATCTTGTTGCCTTCACAACGTGGTCGCAACAGCATTCTCCAGCACTAACTATTGCCCTACTCAGGGAAGTTCACGGGCTGCTTGGTGGGGTTGTTTTTAAAAACAACGGCACACTAGACAAATTTATCGGCGATGGATTGATGGCAACGTTTGGCACTCCGGAACCCAGCGACAATGATGCGCCGAATGCACTGTCTGCGACCATCGATATGGCCGATGCGTTCGAAGCCTGGAAACAATCAAACTCGATACCCGGCATAGAAAACCTTACGCTAGCGATAGGTGTGCACTACGGCACTGTTGTAATCGGTGATATTGGCAGCCGCGATCGACTGGAATTTGCAGTATTGGGCGATACGGTGAATGTCGCCAGTCGCTTGGAAGCTGCAACACGTCAGACAGGCTGCCGATGCCTTGTCAGTGCAGATCTTGTTGCAGCTGCAGAACAGCAAGCAAGCCCGTCAGACATCTCTAAATACACTAACCGTCTTGAGCCGCATGCGCCTATTACGTTGCGGGGAAGAAGTGGTGAGACGGCTGTTTATGTGTTGCGTTGATTTAATTCGAAAATTTTCAGTTAATAAAAAAGTCCTGTTCTCCAGCTAAACCAGCTGTGATAACAAGGTACGCGCTGGAACGATAGTCGGTTTCTCTAATTCAAAACAGTCTCTGTCTATATACGGTAAATCCATCGCAACTTGAAACGCATGGCGTGCGCCTGTGACTTGCTGAAAATGCTGCAAAGCGTCAGACAATGGGGCTTTACCACTTGTTTTCACCTCCACAAGGAACCATGGGTCTCCGTCGCGGGATACCAAAAAATCCACCTCCCGCTTTTCTTTATCGCGTAGAAAGTGCAGACCAAACTCGCCCTGCCCTGTCTCAGTCCACCAATCGACAGATTTTAGAAGCGCAGCTGCAACAATATTCTCAGCTCGAGCGCCCACATCGTCAATCAGCGACCAATCGCGCAGGTAATATTTTGGCTCTTTTCGCAAAGCTCGCGGCACGTTCCGATGCCATGGGCGAACAGCAAAGCAGAAGTACAAGGCTTGTAGTGTTGAAAGCCATCGGCGGATGGTATCGATTGATACACGAACGTGATTTGAAAGTGACGTGAAACTCGTGAGTTGGCCAACCTGCCGAATGAGGATATGTGCCAGAATCTCGATTTGATCGATTGACTGTACTTGCGTTAAATCGCGTAGATCCTCCTTAAAAAGTTGCTGCGTACGTAGTCCGCTCCAACGGGTCCAAAAGCGCTGTTCTGCCTTAGTAAAAGGTTCTGGGAAACCGCCAAAGCGATTCAATGCTTCCCAGCTTGAATCATCACTGGCCTGCGGATTACGGATCATGGTCGGCGGCATGTGATCCTGAGCAAGCTCAGCGATAGAAATTGGGTGGAGGGTGTACGGAAAGTAACGTCCCATCAAACTATCCCCACCACGCTTGAAAACATCCAGCCTCGCGCTTCCAGTGACTAGTATATGAAGATCGTTCTCATACTGATCAAACATCCCCTTAAGCATGTCGCGCCAACGACGGTACTTATGCAGTTCGTCAAAAGCACAAAATGCTTTTGACTCTCGGAGCTGATCCAGATTGAGCGTTGTCGCCACCCTGGTCGGTCCGCCGAGAATGATACTGCGATGGTCCTGATTATCCCAGTTGAGATAACTGTCCATTTTGCCCAATTGTTCACAAAGACGTTTGGCGATCGTCGTTTTGCCCACTTGGCGCGGCCCAGACAAGAACGCCATCTGCCTATGTGCCTGAAAGTGGGCTAGAAGCTCATCAGTGAGGTAGCGATCCATGACTTTTCTAAGTACCGTCGTAAAATGGTCACGACCATTTTACGATACTATCGAGAAAAGTCGAGCTTTAATATGCACGGCATCAACTCTTGCCAAATTGCCAAATCCGACCTGACAAGAGTCACTGACGCGCGCCTAATGGGCAGAGATCAACATTTCGAACGCAACGGGTGCACCTAACGGCAATGCAATAAAGTTACCTCAGGTTGGCGCGCGTTGAGCCATAGCCGGGTTATTTGGCGACTCGGCGCAAAGTTTGTTACAGGGAGCTAGTTACGTGGGCGACGCTAAGAGCTGCTGCAGCATGCCGTCAGGATTGTTAATAAAGCTCTTCGTAATCTGATAGTGCTCTGTGTCTTTGTAGTCTGTTTTCACAATCCCCTCTTCACCCAATACGAGTATGTCTGCATCAGGAAACGCCATCAAAATCGGTGAGTGCGTAGCAATCAGAAACTGGCAATTCTGACTTGCCAGCTCATTCATTCTGCAAATCATGGAAAGTTGACGAGACGGGGAAAGCGCAGCTTCAGGCTCGTCGAGGATGAATAGAGAATCTTTTGAAAACCTATTCATCAACAAAGCAAAAAACGATTCCCCATGAGACTGTTCATGCAGAGATTTTCCGCCATAGGAATTAATTATTGGCGGCCCGAAACTGAACTCTCTATCGAGGGCTTCGATTTCACTCGCCACATTGAAGAAACTCTCAGCACGAAGAAAATAGCCGTCTTGGGGCTTTTTTACACCTCTGGAACAACGGATGTATTTGTCCAGGGTGGAATGGGATTCACGTGTGCTAAATCCAAAGTTCTTTGTGCCACCTTCTGGATTAAATCCATTTGCAATAGCTATTGCTTCAAGAAGAGTTGATTTACCTGAACCGTTCTCGCCAACAAAGAAAGTGCACTTGGGGTGCAGCGTTAATCTGTGGAGATCGCGAAACGCATTTAAACAAAACGGGTATTCAGATGCGTCACTGATTTCATCTCTCTTCAGAATGATGTCTATCAGATATTGTTCAGATAACATGCTGTTTTTCCGAGTACGGTTAGCAAGCTACCCTCAGAGACGCGAGAGGCTGACGCACGCTCTGCTAAGAACAAGTTATTTGTCGGCGTGTTCCAGCGCTTACCGCATCGCTACAGCAAACCTACGCCTAAGCAACACAAACCCACCCAACACCAACAACCACTGCATTCCAAAAAACCCCAGGAAGTTCGAACTACT